>SVQX01000014.1 GCA_015065065.1 Oscillospiraceae bacterium | reverse complement strand
AGCGCGGATTGAATTACGACAAGTACTTCAGCAAGGGCGACGCAGATAGAAACCCGCTGACCGAGTTCAACTCTAACAATACAGCTCTCCTTGACGTTGAGGCGACCAAGGCAAAGATCGCATCGCTTCAGTACATTCAGGACGAGCTGGCTAAAGAGGGAAAATAAGGGGGAAAAATAATGGATATCAAGCTTGATTACAGCGACGTAAGCTTCAAGAACAACGGCAAGCTGAAGCTTCTTATTATCGTCGGCACGCGCCCCGAGATCATACGTCTGGCGGCGGTTATAAACAAATGCCGCAAATATTTTGATTGCATCCTCGCGCACACGGGACAGAACTACGATTATAACCTCAACGGCGTGTTTTTCAAGGACCTGAAGCTGGATGCCCCCGAGGTGTATATGGATGCGGTAGGCGACGACCTTGGTGCGACCGTCGGCAATATCATCAACTGCTCCTATAAGCTGATGAACGAGATAAAGCCTGACGCGCTTCTTATCCTCGGTGATACAAACTCCTGCCTGTCGGCAATCGCAGCAAAGCGACTTCATATCCCGATATTCCACATGGAGGCAGGCAACAGATGTAAGGACGAATGTCTGCCCGAGGAGACAAACCGCAGAATAGTTGATATTATTTCGGATGTCAACCTCGCGTACTCCGAGCATGCAAGACGCTACCTGCACGAGTGCGGAATGCCCAAGGAAAGAACCTACGTAACGGGCTCGCCCATGGCAGAGGTGCTTCACGAAAATCTTGACGAGATAAAGGCAAGTGATATCCTTGACCGCCTCGGACTTGAGAAAAAGAAGTACATCCTGCTCTCTGCGCACAGAGAGGAGAATATTGATACGGAAAAGAACTTCCTGTCGCTGTTCAACGCTATCAACAGAATAGCACAGAAGTACGATATGCCGATACTTTATTCCTGCCATCCCAGAAGCCGTAACCGACTTGAAAAGAGCGGCTTTGAGCTTGACAAACGTGTAATTCGTCACGAGCCTCTCGGTTTCCACGATTACAATAATTTGCAGATGAACGCGTTTGCGGTCATTTCGGACAGCGGCACGCTTCCCGAGGAAAGCTCCTTCTTTACGAGTGTTGGTAATCCTTTCCCCGCAGTGTGCATCCGCACGTCGACCGAGCGTCCCGAGGCTCTTGATAAGGCTTGCTTTATTCTTGCTGGTATTGATGAGAACAGCCTCTTGCAGGCAGTCGAAACAGCAGTGGATATGACGGAGAACGGCGACCACGGAATTCCCGTTCCCACCTACGTTGAGGAAAACGTTTCCACCAAGGTGGTAAAAATAATCCAAAGCTACACAGGCGTCGTCAATAAAATGGTTTGGAGAAAATTCTGATATAAATTGATTTTGAAATGCCGTCACGTCATGCGCGGCGTTGGAAAGGACGTATACACTATGGAACAGAATAAGACCGGCACCGGAAAAGCGACCGTGTACTTGGGAGATCTTCTTAAGCTTTTCGTTAAAAAATTCAAGATGATCTTGATAGTAGGAATCGTTGTTGCCATTATAGGAGGCGCTATCGGCGGAGTATCCGCTGCTATGGGCTCGGAATACGTTGCGGAGCTTAGCATCAGCATCTCACCTATTGATGACAGCGACCGACTGCTGTTCAATCTGCGCACGGGACGCTTCGCCGAAACGCTTCTTTTGGAGGAGAACGGACTTCCTCCGAAGGATAAATGCAACGCCGCTGATTATGCGGCTGCTGTAAAGGCTTTGGATGAGTATGAGGCTGCGCGCGAGGCAAGACGCGAAAAGTATTACGAGATGTCAAGCTACTATACGGCAGTTGTAGACAGTAAATACAACAGTCTTAAAACCGAGTATGATGCGATATTCAACGTTCTCAAGCTTTACAAGGAGGCTGCAGTCGAGGGTTTTGCCACCGACGAGAACCACTTGAGGATGATCGCAGTATACGAGGAAAAGCTGCTTGCGGCTGAAAAGGCAAAGAACGACTATTACAACGAATATTATTCTACGGCGCAAGCGCAAAAAGTGCTTCTGCAGACAGAGCTTGCCGAGGCAAATGACCTTGTCGATCAAAAGAAAATGGCGGCTGATGAAGCAGTAGAAAGAGTCCTCGCAGAGTGGAGAAAGGATCCCGGTGTAGAGAACCAAATTCTCACTATTATGGAGTCCACAACGTACGAATATTTTGACTCCAATATCCCGAAGGCGGACGAAACGAAGGAAACAACGGCGTTTAACAAGGGATACGTCAAGATATCCATCTCCGTTCCCGAGGACGAGGAGTTTGCAAATAAGCTGGTTGATTGCTTCCAGCTCCACCTTTGCGATTACGTAGAGGAGCAGCTTGAGTACGTTACGGGCAAGGTCGAGGTGGAATGTGTGCTTGTTGATCCCGTTGTTACCGTTGTGCGTACCCCCGACAGCCTTGTGCCGAGCATCACGAAGTATGCGGCAATTTTGGGCGCGGTGGCTGTTGTTGCGACCTATTTGGTCTACCTTTTCAAATTCCTGTGGAATATTATCTCCAAGGGCGAAAAAAAGGTTGACGGAGATTAACGGGGAATAATTGAAAGCAATAAAAAACTTGCGACGGAATTTCCGCCGCAAGTTTTTTTATTGTAATCAGAGGGACGCGCCGATGGGAGCAGACTCTTTTGCGGCTTCATCCTCCTCGGATTGCCGCTTTTCCTCCGAATCCTCAAATGAAAGATTGACGAATTCGGGATCGTTGTAAGTTGGCACTGCCCTTTTCATGGCACGCTTGATGCAGGATGCCTCGGAATCGCATTTTGATCTTTCAACAGCGTCCTTCAGCAGCCTCAGCTTGTCCTCTACCTCATCGCGTGTCAGAGGTGCGTCTTTTTCAATGAATATAAGCTTGTTTGAGGTGGTCGACAGAGTTTCGGACTTGATGAGCAGCTCCTCGTAGAGCTTTTCGCCCGGTCGCAGACCGATCTCAACGATATCGATATCCTTGTAGGGAACGAGTCCCGACAGCTTTATCATGTTTTCCGCAAGGTCAAGTATACGGATAGGCTTGCCCATGTCAAGCACGAACAATTCGCCGCTCTTTGCCATGGCGCCCGCCTGCATTACGAGCTGGCTGGCTTCGGGAATGGTCATAAAGTACCTTATGATCTTTTTATCCGTGATGGTAATAGGTCCGCCCTTTTCGATCTGCTCGCGGAACAGAGGGATCACAGAGCCGTTAGAGCCGAGAACGTTACCGAAGCGCACCGCCGCAAAGGAGGTGTTGCTGTCCGCTCGGCACTGCACTATCATTTCGCACATCCGTTTGGATGCTCCCATGATGTTGGTGGGATTTACTGCTTTATCGGTGGAGATCAGAATAAATTTCTCAACGCCGTGAAGCTCGGCTGCATTTGCCACGTTGTAAGTCCCCATCACGTTATTCTTTATCGCCTCGCAGGAGCTATGCTCCATCAAGGGAACGTGCTTGTGAGCCGCCGCGTGGAATACTACGTTGGGCTTGTGCATGCGGAATATGCTGTCAAGACGCGCTACGTCGCGCACAGAACCGATCTCCACGACGATATTCAGCTTGTCCTTGTATATCCGTATCAGCTCCTGCTGAATGGCGTATGCATTGTTCTCGTATATGTCGAGAATAATGAGTCGACGCGGCTTGCATTTGGCTATCTGCCTGCAAAGCTCGCTTCCGATAGAGCCGCCGCCGCCCGTTACTAAAACGGTCTTACCCGTGTAGTATTTTTTAGCCTCGGGGTCGTTGATGGCAAGTGGGTCGCGGAAGAGCAGATCCTCGATATGAAGCTCGCGGAGCTTGCGGCGGGAGGATGCGTTTTCCTCCTCCTCGTCGGTTGCCATATCCTTGACGGGATAGTCGTACATTTTGATCTTGCATCCCGTCTGTCCGAAGAACTCGTACAGCTCTGCGGCACGCTTGGACGAAATGTTGGGCAGGGCAATAAATATCTCCTGAACGGGCATGTTTTTCAGAATATGTATGACGTTTTCATTCTCCTCCAAGACCTCAAGCCCCTGAATACGTGCGCCGACCTTGGCAGGATCGTTATCAATAAAGCATATAGGCTTGTAGTGGGAAAGGGGATTGAGCGTCAGCTCCTCGGCAAGTCGGATACCTATTTGTCCCGCACCGAGGATGGCAACTCCGATCTTATTCATGAGGACCTTGGAGTTGTAGGGCTTTTTCGTAGAGCTTTTGTGAAGGTGAAGCAGCTGATAGCAGAATCTGCTGGTAAGCGTCACCAGATCAAATGCAACCACGACAAACGCCACCTCGGAAAATCCGAGGTATCCGCGCATGCTTGAAGGGACAAGAAGGCGAATGACAGCGCCCGCGACCAAGCCTCCGATAACGTCGGACACGACCACGCCGAGATAAGCACGGACGTTAGGATAACGCCATATTGTGCGATAGACGGACAACGCGAGGCGCACGAGCATTATTAAAGCTAAAATAATGCCGCCGACGAGCAGATGTCCCGAGAACGTGGCATCGAAATGCTGATCGAACACACCCGCAAAAACAGTTGCGGCGATGTAAGACACAACGAAGCAGACGATATCGATAAGCAGGAGCAGGATCTTGCGCTTCCCGAATGTAAAGGCGTGTTTTTTGTGCGGCGTTCCCGCGCCGTTCTTATTTTTAGTCAAATTGTCGTTCACGGTATTTCCTCCAAATCTCGTAATAGTGAAGCACCGAGCGGTGCTGCTTTTGCCGACCTTGGCAGGGAAGTCCTTGGGATATGTAAAGCAGAAAAAAGCAGAGTAAACGTATTTTCAAACGTGTTTTCGGATGTCTCGCATCCGCATACACAGCTATTGTACTACATTTTCTGTGATTTTGCAATACTTTTCGGCAAATTTCTTATCGGAAGGGCATTTTGCGCTACCTTTATACCAAATAATAGGGGAAAATCGGCAGGCTGTTTCGGGGTTGACAAGAAAGCATATACATGGTATAATTACAAGGTATAATGTCAACCTCCATTATTTAGTATTAAGTCGGCGCGTCCCGCGTACTGACGTGCAAAGGAGATCTCTATGCTTGATAAGTATATAAAAACAAAAGCGTTTTCGTATATATATTCCATAGTACTGCTTGCTATCGCAGTGTGCATTATTCTCGTGGGATGGGACGGATTTGGCGGCGATACCGGTGGCATTATATTAGTCAACGACCATATGTACACGGGTATTCAGATTCTCGTGCTTATCACAGCAGTAATGCTGGTCGTGTCGTCAAGGCTTACGGACGCTATGCAGCCCGCTATGATGATAGTCGTGCTTGCTACGGCGTGCTACAATTCGGCGGATGAATTTACCTCCCCGAGCTTTATATGGGTAGCCATTCCCGCGCTGCTCGCGGTGATATTCCATTTTATAAAATACAGAAAGCCTTTCCGTATCGGCAAGTCCTTTTGGGGCTTGTGCGCAGTGACGGCAGCTGTGACGTTAGGCGGTCTTGGAAGTATATCCGCATCCGATTATTTCGGCGGCTCGTCTATGTTTTACGTTCTCGGGCTCGGTATCGGTATGGTGGCTTTTTATATACTTGTCAAATCGCAGGTCGATTCGGATACGCCTCAAGGTGTTGTGCGCGTTATGTATCTTGTGGGCATGCTCGCCGCCTTCTCTATTCTGTGGGTGTACGTTTCAAATTGGGATGTATTTTTGCGCAGAGGTACGTTTTTGCGACCTCAGTTCGCCAATAATCTCTCCACGCTCATTATGATGGCAATGCCGTTCCCGCTATTGTATTCATCAAAGAGATACGTGGACTTTATATCTCTGCCTATCATGTACGCGGCAATGGTCTTTTCAGGCTCGCGGGCGGGACTTCTGATGGGAACGGTAGAGTTGATAGTCCTGCTTATCGTCTATTCCGCGGCATATCAGAAGGGAGTGGGCGGCATCGTGAGGCGTGTAATATTCCTTGGAACACTTGTCGCATTTTTGGGAGCGGTATGGTACGTCCTGCCGCGGCTTGCAACGCTCGGCGGAGCTTCAGCCGAGGAGGGAATGTCGAGAATTGATATAGTCAAGCAGGTGTTCGACGGATTTATCAGCTCCGGAGAAACAAGAGTGCAGCTTCTTGAGCGGATGAAGGGCGACTTTGCCTCCAACCCTGTATTTGGTGTGGGCTTGGGATATACGGGCAACTCCGATATTTACAGTCCCGTTAAGGGTGCTATGAACTGGTACCACATGTGGGTACCGCAGGTAGTAGGTAGTCTTGGTATCGTCGGAATCCTGGCTTACGGCTATCAGCTGGTGTACCGTGCCGCGATATTTGTAAAAAACAGAAGCCTTATGAATCTTACGCTGTTTATGTCCTACGTCGGACTTTGGATGATGTCGCAGGTAAATCCGGGCGAATTTTGCCCCGCACCCTACGCTATGCTGGCGGTTACTTATTTTGCCTTTATGGAAAACCCGGACGAGGATATTTTTCTCGTTGAGAAATTTGAAGCGATAAAGGCGTCGTTCAAAAATCGACGAGCGAGCGCGAGAACCGCGGAGATGAACAAAAACGACAAATAACCCTTTTTAAATTGTAAAGAATTTTATTTTTGTTGAGGTGTTTTATGTTGCTTTCCGGCGAAACGGAAAGTAACATAAAAGCTATTGAAATATCATGTTACTTTCTGTCTTAACGGAAAGTGGCGCAGAAGATCCGAACTGACTTGCTTGCAAGTCAGTTCCCGAAATCGTGTTCGCTGAATGGGATTCAGCGTTTTGGCGTAACGCCAAAAACACACGATATTCTGTGACCAAAGGTTGGGAGGATGAGTCGTTGACCTCAAAATTTCAGCAAGCTCAAATTTTCGGTCTGCCTCCTCAATTCCTCCCTCCCTTTGGAAACCCTCCCACCTTGGGGTTGGGTTCGTGGGTAGCAAGCCATCACACAAACGCTCTTACAAATTATACCGATAGGTCGCAGATTGGAAATCAAACGCGACTGATGTGGTTGGTGGTTGGGGAAGCAACGCCGAAAGAGATTTGAAATTTGTTTAGGATTATTCTAAACACGCCGTATGGGAGGCTATCAGCCTCCCGCTCTTATATTAAATTTTCTACGGGAATTGCGGGAGGATGATATGCTCCCCTACTACTAAAAGTTTATATTTAATATTCCGCCCGAAATCCTTCGCTACGCCTCGTGGCATTTCGCATAGCAAATGCGCGAAGAATCTCGAAGGTCGAGGCTTGCTCGAGGATGACATGGGCGAGAAAAGTAATATCCACAGAATAAGATAGCGCACTCCTCCTTTTTAAACGAGCATAAATAAATTGCTTTTAACACTTTACAATGGCTTGATTTTATGATAAAATATACTCATAAGCCTTAACGGAGGTTATTTATGAAAATTTCACAACTGCTAAGCTCTGACAAGCTCTCCTTGTCCTTTGAGGTCTTTCCGCCCAAGACGGAGAGTAATTACGATAGCGTAAAGCACGCGACCGAGGAAATAGCAAAGCTGCGTCCCTCGTTTATGAGTGTGACCTACGGCGCGGGTGGCGGCACGAGCAAATATACTCTTGATATTGCGAAAAACATAAAGGAGCAGTACGGCGTGCCGAGTCTTGCTCACCTTACCTGCGTGTCCTCCACGAAACAGACCGTCCGTGCGCGCATTGAGGAAATCAAGGCGGTGGGAATACAGAACGTCATGGCACTGCGCGGCGATATTCCGCATGGGCTTGAGAATGCCGACCGAAGCGCTTGGGACTACAAGCACGCGGTGGAGCTTGTGCGCGAGCTTGTGGAGTGCGGCGCTGATTTTTGCATTGGAGGCGCGTGCTATCCCGAGATACATCCCGAAAGCAGAAGCCAGAAAGAGGACATCCGCTACCTTAAGGAAAAGGTGGACGCGGGCTGTTCTTTTCTTACTACGCAAATGTTTTTCGACAACAATCTGCTTTACAATTTCCTCTATAAAATACGCGAGAACGGTATCGCCGTTCCCGTGATCCCGGGAATTATGCCTATCACTAACGGAAATCAGGTCGAGCGCGCCGTAAAGCTCTCTGGCTCATTTGTGCCGCAACGCTTCAAGTCGCTCGTTGACAAGTTCGGCACATCCCCCGCGGCCATGAAGCAGGCGGGTATTGCCTACGCCACCGACCAGATAATCGACTTGTTTGCCAACGGCATTAATCATGTTCATGTTTATTCCATGAACAAGCCTGATGTTGCAAGTGCGATACTTGACAACCTTTCGGACATTCTCGGCTGATATGGAGCTTGCTGTTTTTACAAAATTCTACGACTCGCCGCCCGTTTGCAGGGGCGAGGTGCTTCGCTATGCGGGCGTGCGGGAGTGTGCGTCAGAGCTTGACGGGCTTGTGGACGAATGTATATCGCTTGCCGAGGGGCAGACGGCTTTTAGGGTCTGCTACTGCGAGCTTCCCGTGAGTGTTTGCGGGGACGAGGTGGCTATGGGATGCATGAAGGTCGCGTCAAAATCGCTTTCCAAAAATCTTGCCGGTTGTGACAGCGCAGTAATATTCGCCGCGACGGTGGGTATTGAGCTTGACCGTCTTGTAGCGCGATATTCGTCCGTGTCGCCCGCCAAGGCATTGATACTGCAAGCGATAGGAGCGGAGCGGATAGAGTGCTTGTGCGACACCTTTAACGCAGAGATCGCAAGGGAACAAAAAACGCGTCCGCGATTCAGCCCGGGGTACGGTGATTTTCCGCTCGAAGCACAGCGCGAAATTTTCGCGCTTTTAGACTGTCCGCGAAGGATAGGTCTTACTCTCAATGACAGCCTGCTCATGTCACCCACTAAATCGGTGACCGCCGTTATCGGTATATCGGCAAAATAGCCTTATTACGGAGAAAATAATGAACATCAAAGAATATTTGAAGCAAAATATCCTGTATCTTGACGGCGGAATGGGAACGCTGCTCCAGGAGCGCGGGCTTGAAGTGGGGGCTTTACCCGAGCGGTGGAATCTGTCGCACGCGGACGTTATCACCGACATTCACCGCGCCTATTTTGATGCAGGCTGTAACGTGGTAAATACCAATACCTTTGGCGCGAACTCCTTGAAATTTTCGGATGCCGAGCTTGAAAATATTATAAGTACAGCAATAGAAAATGCGCGCCGAGCCGCAAACGAGAGCCGTGGTAGCCAGCCCAAATGGGTGGCGCTGGATATAGGTCCTACGGGACGGATGCTAAAGCCTTACGGCGATCTTGATTTTGAGGATGCTGTTGCGGTTTTCGCAAAGACGGTGCGGCTGGGTGTCAGATATGGTGCGGACCTCGTGCTTATCGAAACCATGAACGACAGCTACGAGAGCAAGGCGGCTCTGCTTGCGGCAAAGGAAAACTGCGACCTGCCCGTTTTCGTGTCCAACGCCTACGGTGAGGATGGCAAGCTGATGACGGGAGCTACTCCCGCCGCTATGGTAGCAATGCTTGAGGGAATGGGCGCTGACGCAATAGGTGTCAACTGCTCGCTCGGTCCGAAGGCACTCGCGCCGGTCGTGGACGAATATATCAGGCTCTCATCCGTTCCCGTGATACTCAAGCCAAACGCGGGGCTGCCGCGTGCGGTTGACGGTAAAACGGTGTTTGACGTGGATAGCACCGAGTTTGCCGCGGACGTGTCTGAGCTTGTCCGCCGAGGCGCGAGAGCGGTCGGCGGTTGTTGCGGAACTACACCCGAATATATCGCCGCCGTGGTTGAAAAAACAAAGAACATCAAATTCGTTGAGATAGAAAGAAAAAGCGTCACCTGCGTGTCGTCTTACACTCATGCCGTGGCATTTGGTGATGCCCCCGTGCTTATCGGCGAGCGCATAAACCCTACGGGCAAAAAGAAATTCAAGGAAGCCCTGCGCGCTCACGATATGGACTATATCCTCAAGGAGGGAATAGCCGAGGAGGAGGCGGGCGTTCATATCCTTGACGTCAACGTGGGACTGCCCGAGATCAACGAGAAGAAAATGCTTGTCGAGGCGGTGTGCGCACTTCAGGCGGTAACCGCTTTGCCCTTGCAGATAGATACGTCAGATGCGTCTGCTATGGATGCCGCTCTCCGCAGATACAACGGAAAAGCTATGATAAATTCGGTAAACGGCAAGCAGGAGAGCATGGACTCGGTATTTCCGCTCGCAAAAAAATACGGTGGAGTCGTAGTCGCGCTCACTCTTGACGAGAGCGGTATTCCCGCGAGTGCCGAGGGACGCTTGGCTGTTGCCGAAAAGATACTTGCCGAGGCGAAAAAATACGGCATTGACAAAAAAGATATTATTTTCGATCCACTTGCAATGACGGTGAGCGCAGATAAAAACGCCGCCACCCAGACCTTGAAGGCGATACGGCTGATACGAGAGCGGCTGGGGTGTCATACCTCCCTTGGCGTTTCCAACGTGTCCTTCGGTCTGCCCGCCCGCGACGTGATAAACGGTGCATTTTTCACGTTGGCGCTTGGCGAGGGTATGTCAGCGGCGATAATGAACCCCTATTCGCAGGAAATGATGAAGGCATATCACGCATATCTTGCACTCGCGGGACTTGACGATAATTGCGCGGGCTATATTGAATTTGCAAGCGACCTGCCCGCGCATGACACAGTATCGGCGGTTGCTTCGGATAAGCCGAAGGTAGAGGATTTTACGTCAGAGCTTGGTCGAGCAATATCAAAGGGACTTCGCGAGCAGGCGGCAGAAATAACGTCGGCTATGCTTTGTAGCGTTGCACCGCTTGATATCGTACAAAACGAGATAATTCCCGCGCTTGACAGGGTAGGTGTGGGATTTGAAAACAAGACGGTGTATCTGCCTCAGCTTCTTATGAGCGCGGAAGCGGCGAAAGCGGCGTTTGAGGTCATAAAATCAAATATGTCGGGGGACAAGAGTGCGGACAGATGCGAGTTTATTCTCGCGACCGTCAAGGGGGATATCCACGATATAGGCAAGAATATAGTGAAGCTCATTCTTGAAAATTACGGCTTTGATGTCGTTGACCTCGGACGTGACACGCCACCAGAAGCAATAGTTGAGGAAACTGTCAAGCGTCACGCGCCCATAGTGGGACTCAGCGCGCTTATGACCACGACAGTGCCCGCGATGGAGGAGACCATAAAGCAGCTACGTATTCATGCACCGTGGTGCAAGGTGATAGTCGGCGGAGCAGTGCTGACGGCGGAATATGCCGCCGCGATAGGCGCTGACAGATATGCGCGCGACGCTATGGAGGCGGTAAGATACGCCGAGGAGATCGAGAGGGAGCTTGTTAAATGACGAATTCGGAAAGGCGAAGGCTTGTCAAGAGCTATCTTGGCAAGACGGTGAGGATAGTTATTGACCGTCCAATAGGATACGTTCATAGGAAAGAGAAATACAACCTCATATATCCTATCAATTACGGATATATTCCAAATATTATCGGAGGGGACGGAGAGGAGCTTGACGTGTATCTTTTGGGCGTTGACGAAGCAGTGGAGGAATACACCTGCCGCATTATCGGTATTGTTTACCGCAAAAATGACGTAGAGGATAAGCTTATAGCCGCGCCCGAGGGGCAGACCTTTTCCCGCACACAGATAGAGGATGCTATACGCTTTCAGGAGCAGTATTACGATACCTTTGTCGAGGCGCTTGAATAATTAAAAACCAAGGTCGATAAGATTCGACCTTGGTTTTGCTTTTTGTTTTGTTTTACTTATGTATCGACAGAAATTAACACAGATACTGCAGTTGTTTTTTACGTTACTTTCCGTGTCGCCGGAAAGTAACCAAAGGGCGAATTAAGGGAGAAAACCCACGGTTTTGTCCCTTAATAATCCCTCTTTCCTCTGCGCGCCGCCTTGCCGCAAGCCTGCGGACAAGGAGTGATTGCGCGCCAAGGTTGCTGCATATCCTTAACGCCAAGTTCCCGTCGGAGCGACGGGAACTTGGTCAGGCAGAGAACGCCTTGGACGGGGCGGTTTTGAAGCCGTATGAGATTTAAAATTAAAAGCAACGAGAAAAATTTCAAATCTTTTTGGGCGTTGTTCCCCCAATAAATCACCGCTATATCGGGTGTGTTTGATTTCCAATTTGCGACCTTTCGGTATAATTTGTAAGAGCGTTTGTGTGATGGCTTGCTACCCACGAACCCAACCCCAAGGTGGGAGGGATTACAAAGGGAGAGAGGAATTGAGGCGGCAGACCCCAAATTTGAGCTCGCTGAAAATTTGAGGTCAACGACTCATCCTCTCAACCTTTGGTCGCTCTTAGTTACTTCCGGCGACACAGAAGTAACACAAAAAACACGCCAGCAATAACCTATAATCATTTGTATCTTTTCGGCTCGTTGGTTTCCCCGAGAAGATAGTCTATGCTTGTACCATAAAAACGCGTCGGTTTAATAAATCCTCATAAGCTTATTCGATAAAACATGCTACGGTAATCTATCTCGGGTATTGACTTTTAACCTGACATAGGCTATAATTGTAAGCACGACGGATTTTCGAGCTTATTCGACCGAATTCGATTGGAAATAACTTTAGGAGGATACTCATGAATCTCTTCGAAATCAATTATCTGGACAAGCTGTCCGCACTTTTGAAAGAAGCGTTTAAGTTTAAAAAGTACAAGGCTATGCCTCCTGCGCTTGCAGTGTTCGTCGGAATTTTGATGCTTCCATTCGTGATTGCAAGCTTCGCAGTAGCCGCAACCTTTGCATTTCTTGCTTTTGCCTTTGCAGTGTTCACGTCGCCCGTCAAGTTCCTGCACACCTTGGTTAATAAAGAGGGCAAGGACGTACTTCATGCTACCCAGTTTATCATATATTTCATTTCTTGGCCTTTTATATTCTTGTGCTATTTCGTTATGGCTTTCCTTCTCCTTCTGATCATTCCCGCATACGCCGTGCTGTCTATCCTTCTTTACGTTTGGTCGTTTGGCGGCTTTAAGTTCCACCTCTTTATGACGGAGAGTGATAACATCTCTATTACGGTTGAAAAGAAATATATGGCTATACCGCTTGTATACGTTATCGTGGGCTTTGCCTTAATAGCTATTATTCCCTTGACGCACTATATGATCGGATTTGCCTTAGAAACGTGGAATTCTTGGGCGGCTGCTGATATTTATAGCCGACTTTTCCCCGTCACCGTATATCCCTCGTATATCGGAATCCACGCGCTGTTCTCCGTTGTATATTCTCTTATTTGCTCACCGTTCCCGAAAAACAGCGCTAAGAATGAAGTAGTTACGACGGACTCCGAGGCGCAGTAATTAAATCACCAAAAAGCACCGCAGGGTGCTTTTTGTGTTTAAAAAAATTCTGTCCCACACGGTTTTGCTCTTGACTTGCACGGGGATATTTGTTATAATAAATAGGTAGTGCCGTCAGGGGACATTCACGCCGCGAAAACGGAGAAGGGAGTTATCAAAAAATGAAAAATAAATGCGCAGCACTCATAAGAATAGCTCTCGCCGCAGTGTGTATCCTTGCGGCTTTTTTCACAGTATCCTGCGCGGAAAAAATAGAATATACTCTTGAAGCGGGCAAGGAGCTTCCCAACGCCGTTATTCTCACGGGAAATGCCAACGCCGCATACGTTGCAGGCTTTGACGAGGACTGTGTCAATAAGCCCGGCAAGTACAAGATCTCGCTGACGGACGGCGAGAAGGATTATATCCTCCACCTCACCGTGGTGGATGAAACCGCGCCCATAGTTACTCCAAGGCACGTTTATTATGCCGTCGGAACGGAGTCTGCAAGGGCAGAGGATTTTATTGCCGCTATCAACGAGGTGGATGAATATACCGCGTATTTTGTCGGCGATGTGCCAACGCTTGACGCGATAGGAGATTACGATATTCAGTTTGAGGTCAAGGACAAAAGCGGCAACGTGTCAAAGACCTATACGTCCCTGCTTTCGGTTATCCACGACACCGAAGCGCCTACCTTCGCAGAGGTCCCCGAGCTTTCCGCATATATCGGAGAGGCTGTGGCGTACCGACGCGGACTTGTGGTTACGGATAATTGCGGTGGCGAGATAACGGTGGAGGTGGATTCAAGTAAAGTTGACACCTCAACTCCGGGCGACTATACCGTTACCTATTCCGCCGTTGACGGGCAGGGGAACACCTCATACGCTACTACTACCATTCATATATACGACGCGCAGGTGACCGCAAATATGCTGTACGACAAGCTTGATGCGGTAATCGCGACCATAATCACGGAGAATATGGACGCCGAGGACAAATGCCGTGCGGTTTACGAGTACGTGCAAAGCAGCATCAGCTACGTTTCGGATTCGGATAAATCGGATATGGTGCGTGCGGCTTACGACAGCCTTTTTGTTACGGGAACGGGCGATTGCTATAACTATCACGCCGCGACTGTTATGTTTATGAAGCGGCTGGGTATACCTTATCTTGAAATACAGCGCACCGAGGGGGCGAGCGACGGCACGCACTATTGGTGCATGGTAAATATCGGTACGTCCGAGTCGCCAAGGTGGTATCATCTTGACACGACACGTCTGCGCGCGGATTACAACCATTCGGGCTGCCTGCTGACAGACAAGCAGGTAAATGCGTACAACCGCGTCCGAAAGGGCTTTTACGCATACGATACGTCAGCGTATCCGAAGAGCTTTGATGCCATAATCACACGCACTCCCAATCTTGAACCGTATTATTGATAAGAGGGAACAAAATGCTTACGAATATTCTTCAATATCTTGAAGCGACAAAGGATACACACCCCAACAAAATTGCATTTTCGGACGGCAAGGACGACCTCAGCTTTTCTCAGCTTTACGCTAAATCGAGAAGCATAGGCGCATACCTTGCACGGCGAGGCGCATACAAGCGACCCATTACGGTGCTTATGGACAAGCACCCAAACACGCTGACCGCCTGCTTTGGTGCTGTGTACGCGGGTTGCTTTTACGCCGTCATAGATTCGGCTATGCCCGAGCATAGAATAGGGCTTATAATCGACACCTTGAAGGCGGATATTCTTATATACGACAAGAAAAATCAGAAGCTTGCGGCGCGTCTTGCGGAACAGGGAGTGTTTGGCGGTGAGATGATCCTGTGGGACGACATATGCGACCTGCCGCTTGATGCGGCGGACAACGACGCGCTTGACCGCGTGCGCCGCAGACAGATAGATACCGACCCTATTTACGTTGTGTTTACCTCAGGCTCTACGGGCATTCCCAAGGGTGTCGTGGCGGCTCACCGCTCGGTCATTGATTACACCGAGTCGCTGTGTGAGGCGATAGGCTTTGACGAGAATACGGTTTTCGGCAATCAGACTCCACTGTATTTTGACGCGCCTCTCAAGGAAATAATGCCCACCCTGAAGTTTGGCGCAACCACGTATCTTATTCCCAAGGTGAACTTTATGTTCCCCGTAAAGCTGTGCGAATATCTTAATCAGCATAAGATAAATACCGTGTGCTGGGTGGTGTCGGCACTCACTATGATATCCTCTCTCGGAGCGCTCGAAACAACGCCGCCGAGATATCTCACCACCGTCTGCTTTGGCAGTGAGGTATTCCCGCGTAAGCAATACGAGCTGTGGCGGGAGACTTTACCCGACGCGAGATTTTTCAATCTTTACGGTCCGACCGAGGCAACGGGAATGTCCACCTATTGGAAAGCCGACAGACAGCTTGAGGAGGACGAGCCTATCCCGATAGGCGTGCCCTTCAGAAACACCGATATAATTCTGCTCGGCGATGACGGAGGGGCAGTCGAGAAACCCGACGTAGCGGGAGAGATATGTATGCGCGGCACTTGCGTTACCTTGGGATATTATAATAATCCCGAAAAGACGGCGGATGCATTCATTCTCAACCCGCTCAACACCGCGTACCCCGAGTATATTTACCGCACGGGCGACCTTGGCAAGTATAACCGGCACGGGGAGCTGGTATTCATCTCCCGCCGTGACGCGCAGATAAAGCATCAAGGACACCGCATTGAGCTTGGCGAGATTGAGGCGGTAACGCAAGAGCTTGACGGAGTGGGGCGCGCCGCTTGCGTTTACGACAGCGAGGACAAGCGGATAGTTCTGTATTACTCGGGCGAGTGCGACGAAAAAGAGCTTAAAGTACAGCTTTCCCGACGCCTGCCCCCCTATATGATACCCGCGCAGATAAACAAGATGGAGCGCTTGCCGCTCACGCCCAACGGAAAAATTGACCGACGCCTGCTGCTTGATATGGCGCTCGGTAAAAAATAAATTCGGAGATTTTTATGGAACAGCTTATTGAAATTTTAAAAGAGCTTCACGATGACGTGGACTACAACGAATGTGAAACGCTGGTCGAGGACGGAATTCTCAACTCTCTTGACATAGTGGCGATCATCACCGAGATCGACGACAGATTTGACGTGCGCATCCCCGCAGAGGAGATACTGCCCGAAAACTTCAACTCGGCTAAGGCTCTTTGGGAGCTTATAGAGCGCCTTGACGACTGATAAGCTATGAGCTATACAACGTGGAGCTTCGTCGGCTTTGTACTTGTCGCGGTACTATTGTATTATCTGTTGCCCAAACGGATAAGGTGGACGGTGCTGCTCGCCGCAAGCGTGATATTTTATGCGGCGGGGGGCGGCTGGTATCTTCCGTTTATCGCGGCGACGGTCATAACCACGCATATCGCCGCGCGCATGATAAGTAAGATGGCGAGCCGCGCGGAGGAGTATATTTCGCTCCACCGCGAGGAGATGTCCAAGGAGGAGCGAAAGGCGTATAAGGCGAAGGAGAAGAGGCGCAGATGCGCTGTGCTTGTCGCCGTGCTGGTGCTGAATTTCGGTATACTTGCCGTGATGAAGTATACAGGCTTTACGCTGAGCGCCGTCAACGGTCTGCTGTCCGTATTCGGCTCGGGCGTGACCGTTCCCGTACCAAATCTGCTTTTGCCGCTGGGTATATCCTTTTATACCTTTCGCGCAACGGGCTACATTATCGACGTTTACAGAGGAAAGACGGAGGCGGAGAAGAATATACTCCGCTACGCGCTGTTCGTGTCCTTTTTCCCGCTTGTGCTTCAAGGGCCTATCAGCCGCCATTCAAGGCTTGCTCCTCAGCTTTTTGAGGGCAACAGTCTCCGTCGTGAGAATATAACGGCGGGTATTTTTCGCATTTTGTGGGGATACTTCAAAAAGGTTGCCATAGCCGACACGGCGCTCGTGGGCGTCCGCGCCGTTATATCAGGCGAGGGCTTTACGGGTATGTACGCGCTGTACCTGATAATCATGTATTCTATTGTCATATATGGAGATTTCACGGGCGGAATAGATATTACCATGGGAGTGGCGCGACTGTTCGGAATCCGACTTGAGGAAAACTTCAAGCGGCCGTTCTCCTCTCGCTCTACGCAGGAGTATTGGAATCGCTGGCATATCACCATGGGCAGCTGGTTTACGGATTATCTGTTTTACCCTATGTCGGTGTCAAGGCCGATGGGGCGGCTGACAAAGTGGTGCAAGGCACGGCTGGGTAAGGGAATAGGCATGCGCCTGCCCGTCTACCTTGCTACGCTGATAACGTGGTACCTCACCGGACTCTGGCACGGTGCGGGCTGGAATTTTATCGTCTGGGGACTTATAAACGGAGTCATTATACTCGTGTCCCGCGAGCTTGAGCCGCTGTACGCGAAGTTCCACAAAAAATTCCCGAGTCTTGATACGCAAAAGGGCGCATACGGTGTTTTCTGTGCTGTGAGAACGTTTTTGCTTATGGGCTCGGTGCGAATTCTGGATTGCTACGGCGACGTGCCGCGTACCTTTTTTGCATTCGGCAGTATCTTTTACAGATTTGACACCTGGAAGGATTTGTTTGACGGCAGGATAATCACAAATCTTGGCGTCGGCGTGTGGCAGTACGTATTTTTGACGGTGGCAACCCTCGTTGTATTCCTCGTAACAAGGCGGGAGCGCGAGGAGCTTACCTGCGATAAGCTTTCCCGCCGTCCTATCCTGTGGGCGGTGGCTTGTACCGCACTGGTATTCGTTATAGTCATTTTCGGCTCTTACGGAATCGGCTTTGACTCAAATCAGTTTATCTACAATCAGTTCTGAGGGGGATATTATGAAAAAAAGGCTTATAATTTCCTCCGCTGTCTGCCTTGCGATTTTAATAGTGTCGCTGTATTTTGCGCAGGCGTTGCTTGTCCCGAAATACGTAAGCGTATCTCCCGAGGGTGCTTTAACGGCAGAATATTACGCCGCGGCAAATGAAACGTCGCACGACGTGCTGTTTATCGGCGACTGTGAGGTGTACGAATCCTTCGTTCCCGCCGTCTTGTGGGAGGAATACGGTATTTCCTCCTACATCCGCGGCTCGGCACAGCAGCTCGTCTGGCATTCCTACTACCTGCTTGAGGACGCCTTGCGCTACGAAACTCCCAAGGTGGTCGTGTTCAACGTGTTGGCACTTAAATACGGTCAGCCGCAGAGCGAGGCGTACAACCGCATGACCATCGACGGCATGCAGTGGTCGCAGTCAAAGGTGGATGCCATCATTGCATCCAAAACCGAGGATGAGAGCTTCCTGTCCTACGTTTTTCCACTTTTGCGCTTTCACAGCAGATGGGATGAGCTGACGGGGGAGGACGTCAAATACATGCTTAACCGCCCACTTGTGTCGGATAGCGGATATCTGATACAAACGGACATGCGCGCGGCAGAGCCCGACGACCTTGCCATTGAGGGTAGTCCGCTCGCAGACTACACTTTACCTTCGGAGTCGATGGAATATCTTGATAAGATGAAAAAGCTGTGCGACAACAACGGCATCGAGCTTATCCTCATCAAAGCCCCCACGAATTCTTGGCGGTATTGGTGGTACGACGAGTGGGACGCGCAGATAGTCGAATACGCCGATAAAAACGGACTCTCATATTACAATTTCATTGATGAGATTGAAGACATCGGTATCGATTGGTCGAAGGACACCTACGACGGCGGAGTGCATCTGAACGTCTACGGCGCTATGAAGCTGACGGAGTATTTCGGTAAAACGCTAAGCGACGTTCACGGTATTCCCAACAGACACGGAGATACGAATATGTCTGCCGTCTGGAACGGCAGAGCAGAGAGCTTTTATTCAAAGCTAACGGATAATATAAGGGAGGATTAAGAAATGAAAAAAACAGTATCAATATTTGCGCTGATACTTGCGCTTGCGTTAACGCTTAGCGCTTTTTGCGGCTGTGATGGCGGCAATTCGGGCAAAAAGACTTATACCTTTGACGCTGACGGTATAATGCTGAAGATAGGCGCGCCTGCATCAGTGGTAAATTCGCTGGGTACGCCCATAGCGAAGGACGAGTCCGCATCCTGCGGCGGTATCCCCGGCGTTGATGAGGTATACGTATTTTCGGGATTTAAGGTCTATACCACTCCCGCGAAGGACGGAAACGTGATAAATAAGATAGAAATAACCGACGACTCGGTCAAAACCCCCGAGGGCGTTGCGGCAGGCTCTACGAGGGCTGAGGTTATAAAGGCTATGGGCGAGCCAACGTCCGAGAGCGGTGCGTCCTTGGTTTATGCCGGCAACGGAATGAAGCTGACGTTTATTATCCGCAACGATACGGTAACGAGCATTCAGTACGTGACAGAATGAAAAGCATTGTCACAGTTGAATAAATCGGAAGGCGGTGTGTCGCGCTGACACACCGCCTTCGACATATCCCGTCATTTTTTGACACTTATGCTTGACAAGAGGGGATATTTGTGCTATAATAGCCTTGCGATAAATGTCGCAAAACATCAAAAAATCTTATCAGGAGCAAAAAAATGGGACAGACCAGGATTTGCACATTCATGATGCGCAATCAAAAGGTTTTGTCGGCAAATGCTGCAACGCAAATTTTTGCGTACGTTTTGGTTGCTATGATGTCTGTGGTAATGCTCGCCGGCTCTGTATGTAATTGCTTCAAGCTTGGAGAAGCGGAAGGAATATGCAAGTACGGCTACTTGGACGAGGAAGTGTCCGAGGGATGATGGGATTAAGGTGCAAATATCAGAGGGCTGCAACGGGTGTTGGGGCACATAGTTCAGCTCGGATATTAAAATGAAAAAACGGCAAGACTCTCCTCGTGGGATGTCTTGCTGTTTTTTTGCCAAGCGGTCAGCAGAGCCGTGTCGGATTTGCTAAAATTTGACCGTGTAGCAAAATTGCCGAAAAGAACCTCGCGGTTCGGAGCTAAAAGAACAGTATCCCGCCGCGCGCGCCTTGACGTGCTGTTGAAATTGTGTAACGCAGAGTTTGATTTTTAAAGTTACGGTCAGCCTAAAACGAAGCGATATCCCACGAAATTTACGTTCATAAAATATTAACAAAAAGAATGATAAAAAGGGGTTGACAAACGGCGTGAAAAGTGGTACATTTATAGCGTCGGTTAGCACTCGACTCAAATGAGTGCTAAAACGCGGCGTTACAATGGCGACGCGAAAGGAGAAAAGGGCGTTATGGCGGCAAATAACCGTGAATTAAGCGACAGAAAAAAGCAAATACTGAAAGCGATAATCGACGCTCACATTGCAGACGGCGAGCCTGTCGGCTCAAAGTATCTGATGGAAACCAAGCAGATACCTTGCTCGTCTGCTACCATTCGCAACGAAATGGCGGAGCTGGAGGCTATGGGCTACTTGGAACAGCCTCACACCTCTGCGGGCAGAGTACCAAGCGAGATGGGATACAGATTTTACGTTGACTCGCTTGTTGAGCATTATGCCATGACTGCAAAGGAAATATCCGAAATAAACACCCTGCTCAAAGCCAAAATGGCAGAGCTTGACCAGATATTGCTCACCGCATCCAAGGTGGCGTCCAGCCTGACCAATTACACCGGTATTGCCATAAAGCCGAGGATGTCCCATGTGAATATCAAGCGGTTTGACGCGGTGTTTATGGATAAGCGCAATTTCATTTTGGTGCTTGTTGCATCCAACGGGCAGGTCAAGACCAAGAATATTCATCTTGAGGTGGACGTAAGCTCGGCGGTAACGGATCAGCTTGCCGTTACTCTCAACGAGCATCTCAGCTGCCTGTCTGCGGATGAGATAACTCTTCCGATAATAATGCAGCTGGAGGAGGAGATGGGGGATCGAGCCTTCCTCATCAGTCCCATCATTAAGATAATATACGACGTTATGAGCGAGCTTGACGGGGGAGAATTGCGAGTCAGCGGCGTTGACCGACTGCTTGAGTATCCCGAATTCAGCAATCCCGACAAGATAAAAAGTCTGCTTGGGGCGATTGAAAACGAGGAAGCCATACTTGATATGGTATCATCAGACGAGGGCGACGGTATAAACGTGGTTATCGGCGGCGAGGGCAGTGTCAAGGTGATGGAGCATTCCGCACTCGTTTACAAGCCTATTGTAAAGGACGGCAAAACACTTGGTGCGATAGGACTTCTCGGTCCTGCCCGAATGGATTACGCCAAGGTGCTGGCGACTCTTGAGGAAATAACGGATAACATCTCTACCATGCTCCACAGCAACGTGCTGACGGACGGCAGGGCAGAGGATAAACACAAGAATGGAGGAGATAACAATGACGGAGAATGAAAGCGTGACGGTTGAGAACGACGTCGCTGAAAATACGGAGGCGCCAGCCGAGGCAGAGGTCGAGGCGGCTGAGGAAAAGCTGAAGGGAGCGGATAAAAAGAAGCTCAAACGGGCGGAGGCTGAGCTGGCTGACACAAAGGCTGCGCTTGAAAAAGCCCAGACTGCACTGAAGGAGGAGAACGAAAAGTATCTCCGTATGCTTGCGGAGTACGACAATTTTCGCCGTCGCACCGCAAAGGAGAAGGAAACCATATACGCCGACGCAGTGGTGGATACCGTTGCCGAGCTTTTGGCGGTAGTCGATAACCTTGAGCGCGCGGCACAAAGCACCGACGGTACGGAATGCGCCGACGCGGTTGTCAAGGGTGTTGAAATGACGCTGAAAAGCGCGCTCGACGCTCTGTCAAAGCTGGGTGTCAGCGTGATCGAAACCAAGACCTTCAATCCCGATTTTCACAACGCGGTAATGCACGTTGAGGAAGAAAATTTGGGCGAGGGTGAGATCGTTGAGGTGTACCAGAAGGGCTACATCAAGGGCGACAAGGTGATAAGATACGCGATGGTCAAGGTCGCGAACTGATACGGAAGTTGACAGTTATCGTTGCTTTTTGCGAGCAAAAAGCTCCATCTGAAGGCGAATATCCAAGTGGGTAAGGGACCCACGGGGGTTATAGAGATGCTTTCGGTTGTGATCATACGAAACAGATCTAAACAAAAAAATCCCTTGCAGCAAAGTTCTTTGATCCAAACTTTCTTTCAAGAAAGTTTGGTGGGGTACGGGGCAAAGCCCCGAATAAATACTAAAAGGTTATAATATATAACGATATAAATTTTTGGAGGAAATTATTATGGGAAAAATTATTGGTATTGACTTAGGTACAACAAACTCTTGTGTTGCGGTATTCGAGGGCTCCGAGCCCATCGTTATCCCCAATCCCGAGGGAGCGAGAACGACTCCTTCCGTAGTGGCATTTTCAAAGGCGGGTGAGCGCATGGTAGGACAGGTTGCAAAGCGTCAGGCTATCACCAACCCCGACCGCACGGTAAGCTCCATCAAGCGTCACATGGGATCTACACACAAGACCGTTATTGACGGCAAAAACTACACTCCTCAGGAGATCTCCGCGATGATCCTTCAAAAGATGAAGGCTGATGCAGAGGCATATCTCGGCAGCTCTGTAACTCAGGCTGTTATCACCGTTCCCGCATACTTTACCGACGCACAGCGTCAGGCTACCAAGGACGCGGGCAAGATCGCGGGACTTGAGGTTCTCCGTATCATCAACGAGCCTACCGCAGCGGCTCTCGCTTACGGTATGGATAAGGAAGAGAATCAGCGCATCATGGTATTCGACCTCGGCGGCGGCACATTCGACGTGTCTCTGCTTGAGATCTCAGACGGCGTATTTGAGGTTCTCGCTACCGCAGGTAACAACCGTCTGGGCGGCGACGACTTCGACCAGCGCGTCATCAACTGGATGGCTGACAAGTTCCAGAGAGAAAACGGAATTGACCTGCGCAACGACAAGATGGTGCTTCAGCGCCTGAAGGATGCGGCAGAGAAGGCAAAGATCGAGCTGTCGGGTATGGCACAGACGGATATCAATCTGCCCTTCATCACAGCTACCGCAAACGGCCCTCTCCACTTTGAGGCAACTCTTACAAGAGCAGAGTTTGACAAGATCACCGCGGACCTTGTTGAGGCTACTATGGGTCCCACAAAGCAGGTGCTTCGTGACGCGGGACTCTCTCCCGACAAGCTGGATAAGGTACTGCTCGTCGGCGGTTCGTCCAGAATTCCCGCAGTTCAGGAGGCAGTTAAGAAGTTTACGGGCAAGGAGCCCTTCAAGGGTATCAACCCTGATGAGTGCGTAGCTATCGGTGCGGCTATCCAGGGCGGCGTGCTTGGCGGCGAGGTAAAGGACCTGCTTCTCCTTGACGTTACTCCTCTGTCCCTCGGTATCGAAACCATGGGCGGCGTATTCACCCGCATTATCGACAGAAACACCACTATCCCCGTAAAGAAGAGCCAGATCTTCTCCACCGCGGCTGACGGACAGACAGCAGTTGAGATCCATGTTTTGCAGGGTGAGCGCGAGATGGCGGCTTATAACACCACTCTCGGACGCTTCTCACTTGACGGTATCACTCCCGCGCCTCGCGGAATTCCTCAGATCGAGGTTACCTTTGATATCGACGCTAACGGTATCGTAAACGTTACCGCTTGCGACAAGGGAACGGGCAAGGAGCAGCACATCACCATCACCTCCTCCACCAACATGAGCAAGGAGGATATCGATAAGGCTATCAAGGACGCAGAGAGATTTGCGGACGAGGACAAGAAGGCGAAGGAAGCGGTTGAAGTCAAGAACCGCGCCGATTCCCTCATTTTCCAGAGCGAGAAGACTCTCAGCGAGCTTGGCGACAAGGTTGACGCGGCTGATAAGGCTGACGTTGAGGCAGCTATCGAAAAGCTAAAGCAAACCGTCAAGGGCGGCGACACCGAGGCTATTAAGGCTGATTCCGAGGCACTTGAAAAGTCCTTCTACAAGATCTCCGAGAAGTTGTACGCGCAGCAGGCGCAGGGCGGTCAGGACGCAGGCTTTAACGGCGGAGCTGACGCAAACGGCGGCGACGGAACCTACTATGACGCAAGCTACGAGGATAACAACAAGTAATAATCACACGTTCTCCGCAATCCTTGCGGAGGCGAGAGGGGATGCCGTAAGCAAAAACGGCATCCCCCGACGAGCTTGAAGACATGGCTTTGTGAGGTGGAGGAAGCCGCATTTGCGGCTTAAGTGCGGCTTCCCCTTTCTCACAAAATGACGGAAGGGAACAGATGAAAAAAAGATATTTACAGGAAAGCGTATACAGCGCGCTTTTGGGCAGACTTAAATACATTTTCGAGGAATTCGATAATATTTTTGTGTCCTTTTCGGGAGGAAAGGATAGCGGACTTTTGCTTGAAATGACTTTGGATTTTCAAAAGAGATACTATCCTCACAAGACTATCGGAGTTTACCATCAGGACTTTGAGGCGCAGTATACCGTTACCACAGAGTATATTGAGCGTACCTTCAAGCGCCTTGAAGGAGAAAATGCTGAGCTGTATTGGGTGTGCCTGCCTGCTGCAACGAGAACGGCGCTGAGCAGCTATGAAATGTATTGGTATCCGTGGGACGACCAAAAGGAGGCGCTGTGGGTCAGAAAAATGCCCGAGCATCCTTACGTGATAAATCTGAAAAACAATCCCATCAGCACGTATACCTACCGTATGCATCAGGAGGATCTTGCCCGCCGCTTCGGAAGATGGTATAAGATGTCACACGGAAACGGAAAGACGGTGTGCCTGCTTGGTATGAGAGCGGAGGAATCGCTCAACAGATATAACGGATTTCTCAATAAAAGACACGACTACGACGGATATTGCTGGATAAGCCGTCAGTATAAGGATGTCTGCACCGCATCTCCAATGTACGATTGGACGCTGTCGGACGTGTGGCACGCCAATTACGTTTTCGATTACGATTATAACCGCCTTTACGATATGTATTATAAGGCGGGGTTACGCGCAGATCAGATGCGCG
The DNA here is from genome assembly GCA_015065065.1 of Oscillospiraceae bacterium. Classification (GTDB taxonomy): domain Bacteria; phylum Bacillota; class Clostridia; order Oscillospirales; family CAG-272; genus CAMEON01. The sequence goes on along the minus strand of SVQX01000014.1, from coordinate 20,506 downwards.
TGGCATCACCCTTTAACGACTACGCCAAGGACAGCCTTAATATGTACCGAGTGATCGATCCCGAAATATGGACACGGCTGGTCGGTAGAGTCAACGGCGCGAATTTCGGTGCTATTTACGGCAAGACCAAGGCGCTTGGATACCGAAATCTCACCCTACCCGAGGGGCATACGTGGGAATCCTACACCCGCTTTTTGCTGGATACACTGCCGGAGCCGTTACGTAAAAATTACGAGAGGATATTCCAAACCTCGATAGACTTCTGGCACAAAACGGGCGGAGGGCTGTCTGACGGGGTGATAGAGGAGCTTGTTGAGCGCGGATATAATATCCGCACCAACGGAGTTTCCAATTATACCAAGTCAAGGCTCAAGAAGGTGGTTTTTGTGGGCGATATACCCGACGATACGGATGACGTTAAGTCCACGAGGGATATACCCAGCTGGAAGCGAATGTGCTATTGCATACTTAAAAACGACCATAACTGCCGCTTTATGGGCTTTGGTCTGACGCGCGAGCAACAGAACCGTATCGCTGCGTTGAAATCAAAATACGGTAATTTAGGTGATGATAATGAGCTATAAAAGTCCCGTGTACGGCGTTATTGCCGTACCGATAGAGAAGGTAGTTCCCAATACGTACAACCCCAATGCGGTGGCACCTCCCGAAATGGAGCTGCTGTACGACAGCATTCGCGAGGACGGATATACTATGCCCGTGGTGTGCTATTACGTCAAGCAAAAGGACATATACGTAATAGTTGACGGCTTCCACCGCTATCGCGTAATGCTGGAGCATCGCGACATATACGAGCGAGAGGGAGGAATGCTGCCCGTTTCGGTAATAGATAAGCCCATTGACCACAGAATGGCAAGCACTATAAGACATAATCGCGCACGTGGCTCACACAGCGTGGATCTTATGAGCAACATAATCAAGGAGCTTCACGAGCTTGGCAGATCGGATGAGTGGATATCCCACCACCTCGGCATGGATAAGGACGAGATACTCAGGCTCAAGCAGATAACTGGGCTTGCCGCCTTGTTCCGCGAGGTGCAGTTCGGTGAAGCGTGGATACCCGAGGAAGAGCCTGACAGTGATCTTTAATAGATACAAAAGCAGTTATTTGATATATCGGAGGAAATTATGACCGACAGAGATCTTTACGAGGTGCTTGGCGTTGACAGAAACGCTGACGCCGACACAATTAAAAAAGCATATAGGAATATGGCAAAAAAATACCATCCCGACCTGCATCCCGACGACAAGGAGGCGGAGGCTAAGTTCAAGGAGATAAACGACGCCTACGCTATTTTGTCCGACGCGGAGAAAAAGGACAAGTACGACCGCTTCGGCGCGGCGGCATTCGACCCTGCGGCAGGCGGAGGATACGGCGGCTTTGAGGGCGGCTTTGGAGATTTCGGCGACCTTGGCGACATATTCGGCAGCATTTTCGGCGGCGGCTTTGGCGGCAGTGCGCAGAGAAGGAACGGTCCTCGCCGAGGCGACGATATCGGAGTCCGCGTAACGCTTACCTTCGAGGAGGCGGCTTTCGGATGCAAGAAGGATGTGTCCTACACCCGACTTTGCAAATGCTCAGCCTGCGGCGGCAGCGGTGCGGAGAAGGGAACGCAGGCGCAGACCTGCCCCGACTGTCACGGAACGGGACAGAGAACGGTAATTCAGCGTATGGGCGGTATGTCCTTCCAGTCCAAGACCACCTGCGAAAAGTGCCGCGGAACGGGTAAATATATTCCCACGCCCTGCTCCAAGTGCCGCGGCAACGGGCTGGAGAAGGAGTCAAAGAGTCTCAAGGTCAACATTCCCGCAGGCATCAACAACGGCGAGCGTATCGCGCTTCGCTCGCAGGGTAATGAGGGCAAGAACGGCGGCGCTTCGGGCGACCTTATCATTCAGGTGGCTGTCAGACCGCATAAAATATTTGTGCGCGACGGTTACGATATCGCCTGCGAGATACCGCTAACGGTTGCTGAAGCAATACTCGGCGCGCAGATAGAGATACCCACGCTTGAGGGCAACGTCAAGTTCGATATCCCCGAGGGAACGCAGACGGGAAGCAGCTTTACCTTGAGAGGCAAGGGAATTCCTTACGTTAATTCCCAAAACCGCAGAGGTGACCTGATATTTACCGTCAACGTGGAGATTCCGCGCGGACTTTCGGATAAGCAAAAGGGACATATCAGGGATTTTGCCGCAAGCTGCGGTGAAAAGAACTATTCCAAAAAGACCAAGTTTTTCAAGGGCATTTTCGGTAAAAACGATTGATGGAGATAAATATGAGTAGCTTTGACAAGGATTACGTTTGCGAGGACTACGGCGAGGTCAAGGATTGGACGCAGATAAAGGTTACCGTCCCCACGCCCGAGCTTGACGACCTCGTGGCACTGATGAGCATGGTGAACAATAACCTCATGATCGAGGATTACAGCGATATCGAAACCAATCTCAACACCTGCTACGGTGACCTCATAGACGAAAAAATACTCAACGCCGACAAGGGAATAGCGTCGGTGTCCGTGTTCGTACCCTCCGACAGAAGCTATACCGACGACGTGGCGTTTATCCGCAGCCGTCTTGACAGCTTAGGACTTCACGGCAAGATAGAGTGCGACGGAGTTTGCGAGGAGGACTGGGCGAACTCGTGGAAGCAGTATTATAAGCCCATCAAGTGCGGTGAGCGCATAGTTATCTGCCCTGCGTGGGAAAAATACACCCCCACCGACGGTGAGATAGTTATCAATATGGACCCCGGCATGGCGTTTGGAACAGGAACGCACGAAACCACACGCCTTTGTATCCGTCTGCTTGAAAAGTATGCAAGAGTCGGCGACCTTATGGTGGATGTCGGAACGGGAACGGGAATACTCGCGATCTGCGCGTCCCGACTGGGCGCAAGATTTTGCCGCGCTTACGATATCGACCCTATGGCGGTGCGCGTGGCAAGGGAGAATATTGCGGACAGCGGGCTGGATAATATCACCTGCGACACGTCCGACCTTTTGCGTCAGGTCAGCCTTGACGACGGTAAATACGACGTTATGTGCGCCAATATCGTAGCGGATATCATAATCCGTATGACGCCCGATGTGGAGAAATACTTGAAGGACGACGGGATTTTGCTCGCCTCGGGTATTATCGCTTCCCGCTGTGACGACGTGGTCCGCGCCTTTGACGCTTGCGGATACGAGGTCGTAGAGCTGTTGACCGACAACGACTGGTGCGGTCTGGCAATAAAAAAGAGAAAATAAAAGAATAGAATTTTCAAGGAGCATTTGTAAACTCATCATTAAACCTTCACAAAGCGACATTATAATGGTGACAAACATAAGGAGGTTGCGCTATGAGTGATATTAACCGTAACGACAGCTTTGAAAATAAAAATGATGTAAATGCTAACATAGATTCTGCCGAAGCGGCGGGTGAACGTGAAAACGTGTATACCGCGGACAGTGACGGATATTCCATGCACGGACGGGGAGATTCGGAATGGGTAAGCGTTCATTCCGCAGAGAGCGCAGGTCAGCCTGACGGCTCAGGCGGACAAAAAAAGCCGCCCCTCTCTCCGCTTTCCGCCGTATTACTTTCTGTATCCGTGCTGTTGATATGCACGGCTGTACTGCTCGTGACGTTTATGACTATCGGGCAGAGAAGGGAGAATGACGGCGAAACAAGTGCCGAAAGCGAGTGGGAGAGTGTTTCCATTGACGACGGTGTGACGACGGAGGCTTCAAATTCTGACGGGACGCAAACGGATATGGCGGAGGCACTCGGAACGCTCGGCACCGATACCCAAGCGTCGGTGGAATGGCAGACCGACGTGGATTTTCCGGACAAGGCAACGATAATAAAGACAAAGCCGCTTCGTGCCGATAAAAATAGCGACGGCAGAGCGGATGTGGAAACTGATGCGGCAGGTAACGTGCTGACGTCTGCCGCCGGCAACGTAAATACAGTCGCTACTGTAGTCAACAACGTGGCGGATTCGGTGGTGGAGATACGCACTGAAACGGTTACCAATTCAAGCTGGGTAGGTCAGTACGTTATGACGGGCGCGGGAAGCGGCGTTATAATTTCCAAGGAAGGCTATATCGTAACCAACAATCATGTCATAGAGGACGCGGATAATATTATTGTCCGTATGACGGACGGAAGCGAGCATGCTGCGTATCTTGTAGGAAGCGACGCTGACACGGATATTGCCGTTATATGGATAGACCCCGACGGTATTACTCTTACCGTGGCGGAGCTGGGATGCAGCTTTGACCTTGTGGTGGGCGAGGATATTATAGCTATCGGAAATCCTCTCGGCTCACTCGGCGGAACGGTCACTGACGGCATTGTCAGCGCCACCGCGCGAAATATTACTATTGACGGCACGCCTATGACGCTGCTTCAAATAAGCGCGCCCATAAACCCCGGCAACTCTGGCGGCGGACTGTTCAACAGAGCGGGACAGCTTGTTGGAGTAGTTAACGCAAAATGCTCCTCCGAGGAGGTCGAGGGACTCGGCTTTGCCATTCCAATCGACACGGCTTACGATGTTATATCCGAGCTTATAGAATACAGATATATCCGCGGCAAGGCGTCTGCGGGACTTGATGTGGTGGACGTTACCTCGTCCCAGACGGCAATGATGTATTTCGGCTCGCGCTATGTCGGAGCGTACGTTTATTCCTCGGAGTACACAGACGGGCTTGCATATGGCGACCTCATTATTTCTGTTGACGGAGTTGAGGTTTCCACGTCGGATGATATCAATGATATTCTGCGCGACATGAGCGTTGGTGATAAAGTCACAGTAAGCGCATACCGAAGCAGCACAAATGAGCAGTTTGAGGTTGAGATAACTCTTGGAGAATATATTCCCGAATATTTGGAAGCTGCGGCGTAATATTCTGCCGCGAAGGGAGGACGTATATGTATCGCATACTTGTAGTGGATGACGAGGTTCGCATTCGCGCGATCATCCGCAAATACGCGGAGTTTGAGGGACACGAGGTATACGAGGCAGGGGACGGAATGGAAGCCGTGCATCTTTGCAGAACGGCAGAATTCGACCTTGTGATAATGGATATAATGATGCCTGAGCTTGACGGCTTTTCGGCTTGCCGCGAGATAAGAAAAATCACGCAGACGCCTATAATCATGCTGTCGGCGAGAGGCGAGGAATACGATAAGATAAACGGCTTTGAGCTGGGTATTGACGACTACGTGGTAAAGCCGTTCTCGCCCAAGGAGCTTATGCTCCGCGTGGACGCGGTCATGAAGCGCGTCAAAAGGCAGAATGCACCGCAGGCGGTCCAGCCAAACGTGGTCGTAGAGCTGGACGGCGGCGGACTTCGCGCGGACGTTACGGCGCGTATCGTCTACGTTGACGGCGAGCGCGTGGAAATGTCGCCCAAGGAGTACGATCTGTTCTTTTACATGCTCTCAAACCGAAATATCGCCCTCTCGCGTGAAAAGCTGATTACCGAGGTGTGGGGCTACGATTTTTACGGCGACGCAAGAACTCTGGATACCCATATAAAGCTGCTCCGCAAGAGCCTTGGCAGGTATTCTGCTTACATTGTCACGCTCCGCGGAGTCGGCTACCGATTTGAAGGGAATTAACATAGCGTATGGCAAAGCTGCGCGAGAACGGTAACGACACCGTAGGTTCAGTAAATTCAAAATGCGCATCCAACCCCCGCCGCTCCTCCGAGAAAAGCTCGAGGCGTCGGGGGCTGAGGCGTGTAAAGGGCGGCGGAATAGGAATGACGCTGAAGGTGTTCGGCTTCCTCGTCGCCTTTACCGTTATAGTGCTTGCGGTGGTGTGGGTGCTTCAGATAGGACTGCTCGGGCAGTTCTACGAGCAGACCAAATACGACGAGCTTGAGCGGGCGGAGAGCGCGATCTTCAGCTCTCTTGAAAACGGCGGAGAGGATCTCGGCGACGTCGTTGACAGATATTCGACGGATTATCTTATGTGCGTGCGAGTCTTTCGGATAGACGGAGAGGTCGCGCGGCAGATAGCAAGCGCCGACGTTTCGGGGGATTGTATAATCCACCGTATACCCAGCAGCTATCTCAATCACCTCTATAAAATGGCGGCGGAGCGAGACGGGCTGTTTGTGAAGCAGTACGTTTCTGAGAAGAATACGTCAGATAAGCTTCCAACGCTTCCCGATTTTAATAAGGACAACGGGGAGGCAACGGCAGAGGACAGTATGCCGCCGCTGATTTCCGACACTGACGACGGAGACGGTATAAATCACTCATGGGGCGGCACGGAAAGCCGAAGCATCAACGCCGTGTACGTCCGCCTTGTCCGCGATTCGGCGGGCGGCGAGTACATTATTATGCTCAACTCCGAAATGGCGCCGCTCAGCACCACGGTGCAGATGCTCAGAACGCAGTTCGGTATGATAGCGGTGATACTTCTTATCTGCTCGCTCGTTTTGTCATTTGTCATTTCGAAAAATATTTCTAAGCCCATAATACAGATGAACGAGTCCGCAAAGGGACTTGCAAAGGGTAATTACAACGCCGATTTCGGCTCTCACGGTTACCGCGAGGTTATCGAGCTGTCGGATACTCTTGAAAGTGTGGCGGACGAGCTGTCACAAAACGACCGACTGCAAAAGGAGCTTATCGCAAATATTTCCCACGATCTTCGCACTCCGCTTACCATGATAACGGGATATGGTGAGGTCATGCGTGATATTCCCGGCGAGAATACGCCCGAAAATATACAGGTGGTCATTGACGAAACCCGTCGTCTTTCAGAGCTTGTAAACGACCTGCTTGACCTGTCAAAGCTGCAGGCGGGAACGCTGAAGCCACAGCTTCAGGTAATCGACCTGAGCGAGCTTATCTGCTCTACAATGGGCAGATATGAAAAGCTGACAAGGCATGAGGGATACAGGATAGAATACAGATTTACGTCAAGCGTTTGTGTGCTTGCGGATAAGACCATGCTGCTTCAGGTGGTGTATAATCTTATCAATAACGCTATCAACTATACGGGCGAGGATAAATACGTATGCGTCCGTCAGCAGATATCCGAGGACGGAAAACGGGTGCGCGTATCCGTCACCGACAGCGGAGAGGGAATCGAAGCGGATAAGATAGCGCAAATCTGGGATAGATATTACAAGGTGGATAAGGTTCACAAGCGTGCTACAGTCGGCACGGGACTTGGGCTTTCCATAGTCAAGAACGTGCTTGAACAGCACGGCGCAAATTACGGAGTCGACAGCCGTGTGGGTGAGGGCTCTACCTTCTGGTTTGAGTTGGATGTCTACGTTGATACCGAGCCATCGGACGGACCTATTGACGCAGATTATATGGAAAACAAATAATCGCGGCGCAAACGGCGTAAAATAAAGCATAGCACTTGCAAAATCAGGCAAAATAGTGTATAATGAAAAAAACATCCTTTGGGAGGACGCAGAGGTGGCAGCACTTGACCTTAGAAATGAGCTTTCACGGGATATAATTGAAAAAATGCTTGTCTGCCCTGTTTGCAAGGAAGGATTTGGCGTGTCGGATGATGGGAGAAGCCTCGTCTGCGCGAGCGGTCATTGCTTTGACGGCGGCGCGGGCGGCTACGTATCGCTGGTGCGTAACGGTGGCGGCGGTGACTCAAAGGAGGCAGTGGGCGCGAGAAAAAGCTTTCTCGGTAAGGGATATTACGCTCCCGCGGCTGACGCGCTCTGTAAGATCGCAGAGGAGCTTGTGCCGTCGGGTGGCTTGCTTGTCGACGCGGGCTGTGGCGAGGGGTATTACTCAAATAAGCTTGTGGAGCAGGGCTTTTTAGTGTTCGGGGCGGATATTTCGAAATTTGCCGCCGACAGCGCCGCAAAGGGGGCAAGGCAAAGCCGTGCGGCGAGAAACGCCACCGAAAGCTCCACACTTTTCAGCGTTGCAAGCGTGTTTGATCTGCCACTGCGCGACGGTTGCGCCGATTGCGTGGTGAATATATTCGCTCCTTGCTGTGCAGAGGAATATGCTCGCGTGCTGAAGCGCGGCGGCGTCCTGATAGTCGCGGCGGCGGGCAAGGAACACTTGCTTGAAATGAAGCAAGTGATATACGACGACGCATATCTCAACGACACCCGAAAGGACTTGCCAACGGATGAGTATTTCGAGCTGTGCGAGTGCCGCAATTCCGGCTTTGAGATAACGGCGACCGGAAAAGAGGATATCGAATCGCTGTTTTCCATGACGCCTTATTATTGGAGAACAAGCACGGACGGCAAGGCGCGCCTGTCGGCTTGCGATACGCTTAACACCCGAGTGTCCTTCGATTTCTTTATCTATAAACGCAAATAATTTTTGTCCGTCGGCGATACGACACGACGGGGAGGTATATATGAAAATTTCGCTTTGCATACCTATGTATAACGAGAACAGCATAATCGCGGACACCGCGAAAACGCTGTCCGAATATATGGAAAAGACTTTTGAGGACTATGAGATAATCTTTTCCAACGACGGAAGCCGCGACGGCTGTGATAAGACGGTCGAGGCGCTGGGACTTCCCAACGTGCGTGTTGTGGGCTATCCCGATAACAAGGGCAAGGGCTGTGCAGTAAGAACGGCAATGCTGGCGGCTGACGGCGACGTGGTGATGTTTACCGACGCCGACCTTGCGTACGGTACCGACGTTATCAAGCGCGTGTACGACGCTTTCGCGGAGAATCCCGACGCAGATCTCGTTATCGGCTCGCGCAATCTGTCAAACGACGGCTACGAGGGATATACCTTTGTGCGCAAGCTGGCGTCAAAAATATATATCAAGGTGCTGTGCATAGCGGGCGGATTTAATTTGTCGGATTCGCAGTGCGGCTGTAAGGCGTTCCGTGGCGATGCGGTTAAAAAGATATTTCCGCGTTGCGAGGTGAATGGCTTTGCCTTTGATTTTGAGGCGATACTTTGGGCGGTGAAGATGGGAATGAATATAAAGGAAATTCCCGTCAAGGTCATCAATCACCGTGAGTCCAAGGTTCGCGTGATACGTGACACCTTCAAAATGCTTCGCGACCTGCTTAAAATGAAAAAGAGGATCAAAAAGGCAGAGATTTGATCTTACAATAAAACGCCACCCTCACCGATTTGGAGGGTGGCGTAAAATTTGATTGTAAAATCAAATTCGGACAGACTTATTCCTCAATGTCGTTAAAATACTCTCTGTCGAAAAATTCCTTCAAGGTAATTTCCGCACCTTCGCAAAACCGTTTTACGGTAATTACCTTTGAGCATTTCGTTCTGCCTTTGATAAGGTCATATATTGCCGAAGGGGACATTCCACCCTTGAGGCATGCGTCGCAAATGTTTAATTTCTTTTCGTTACATATCTCATTTATGCGTTTTACGATTGCTTCATTCAATTCCATAACTGTGCCTCCTTTGTGGAACTCCACAATTATTATATGAATATAAGCAAATTTTATCTCGTGGAATTCCACGATATTGACAAAAGTTCAAAATAAGAGTATAATTGTATTATCACGGAATTCCACGAAGGAGGAGCTATGATAATCTCATTTTTTGGACATAGTTCATTAATCAACACCGATTATTTATATGAAAAGGTAGAGGAAACAATCGTAAATAATATAAATCATAATGAAAGAATCTTATTTTATTGTGGCGGATATGGTGATTTTGATAATTTGTGTGCGAAGATTTGCCGTGAAATCAAATCACAACACCAGAATTGTGAGCTTGTCTTTGTAACACCGTACATAACCAAAGCGCAGCAAATTAAAATGAAGCGTTGGATGAATGAAAAACTGTATGATTCGATCGTTTATCCGCCGTTAGAAAATGTTCCAAAACGATTTGCTATCAGCAGACGTAACGAGTGGATGATTAATGAATCAGATCTTATAATTGCGTATGTGCAACATCCTTTTGGTGGTGCTTATAAGGCTCTTGAATATGCCAAGAAAAAGAAAAAGTTAACAATTAATTTGGCGATAGAATGATAATATTTTTCTGCTTTATGAAAATAAAAACGCCACCCTCACCTATTTGGAGGGTGGCGTAAATATTTATTACAACAGCGGAATTCCCGCTTCTTTACATATTCTTACCGTTTCGCTGTCCCAGATGCTCGACTGCACCTCGCCGATATGCGCGCAGCCCATCATCAGCATACAAAGGCGCGACTGACCGATACCGCCGCCGATGGTAAGCGGAAGCTCATCCGCCAGCAGCATTTTGTGGAAGGGAAGCTCGCGTCTGTCGTCGCAGCCCGCAATGGTGAGCTGACGGTCAAGGCTTTCCGCGTCGACACGGATACCCATTGATGATATCTCGACACCTCTGTCCAGCACCTCGTTCCAGAAGAACAGGTCGCCATTGAGCTGCCAATCGTCGTAGTCGGGGGCGCGTCCGCTGTGGGGCTTGCCGGATCTCAGCTTTCCGCCTATCTGCATAATAAAAGCGGTATGATGCTTACGGGTAAACGCATTTTCACGCTCGTCAGGGGTAAGCTCGGGGTACATATCCTCAAGCTCCTGCGTGGTGATAAACGCAACCTCGCGGGAAAGGTTCACTTTAAGCTGAGGGAATCGGACGTGCAGGCGGTCGTTAGTGTTGCATATAGCAGACACGATAGAGTTGACGATCAGCTTGAGATAGTCAAGCGTGCGCACGTCGCGCGTGATGATCTTTTCCCAGTCCCACTGGTCAACGTAAATGGAGTGGAGATTGTCCAGCTCCTCGTCGCGGCGGATAGCGTTCATGTCCGTGTAAAGACCGTTTCCAACATCAAAATTATATCTTTTAAGCGCAAGACGCTTCCATTTTGCCAGCGAATGTACTACCTGTGCGCTCTCGCCGATCGCGGGGACGTCAAAGCTGACGGGGCGCTCGTAGCCATTCAGGTTATCGTTAAGTCCCGATTCCTCGGCAACAAAAAGGGGAGCTGACACGCGCTTTAAGTGAAGAGCCTCGGCGAATTCCTGCTGGAAGGTCTGCTTTATGTAAGCAATGGATTTTTGAGTGCTGTAAGCATCAAGCGTGGGACAATAGCCCACGGGAACTGTAACCTTGTTCATATCTTTTCCTCTCGGTATATGGATTAACTGATATTATACAGCAAAAACGCAATAAAATCAATAGTTTTTTGAAAATTGTGCGCCGACAGCCGATAGGTCTGCGGCGGCGGATTTTATTATATCGCGCTCGCAGAAGGAAACTCGCCGCGTGCCGATAAGCTGATAGTCCTCATGTCCCTTGCCCGCAAGCAGGATTATGTCGCCCTCCTGCGCGATATTGACCGCGTGGTATATGGCGTCGCGTCGGTCGGGGATAAGTATACGAGGCGGATAGCCGTCGGGAAAAGCGGCATCGATCTCCGAAATTATTTTTTCAGTCGGCTCGCGTCCCGAATTGTCGGCGGTGAGGATACATAGGTCTGCGTGCTTTGCCGCCGCACGTGCAAGCTCGCCGCGCCGCAGGTAGGTGCGCTCGCCTACCGAACCGAAAAGGCAGATGAGCCGTCGCGGCGAATATCCGCGCAAAACCCCAAGTATCGCTTCAAGGGATGCGCCGTTATGGGCGTAGTCGATAACGAAGGTAACATCGGGCAGGGAAGGAGAGGTGACGACCTCAGCTCTGCCGTCGATGGTCATACCGTCAAAGGCGCGCGATACCTCCTCAGCCGAAATTCCGAACACGTCACAGCACACAGCAAGGACGAAAAGAGCGTTTTCAACATTGATTTTTCCGGGTAGGTCAAGTGTTACCGCTGTTTTCTCCTCTCCGCGGCAGGCGTAAAAGCCGACGCCGAGATGCTCGTGAGTGCGTATTTCCAGCACGTCCTCGGCGCGCCACGTGGCACTGCTTCCGAGAGCGGAGGTGGTTACAACGTCTGCGCGACAGCCGCGGACCATGTATTTCCACGCGCTGTCGTCCGAGTTGACGATAACAGTGGATGGAAAATGGTTTTTGAAAAGAGAGCGCTTGGTGCGCTTGTAATGTTCAAAGCTGGGATGCTCGTGCTTTCCGATATGGTCGGGATAGAGATTTGTGTATATGCAGGTATCAAAGGATAGGTCGTTCACTCGGTATGTCCACAGCGCTTGAGAGGATACCTCAAGCACTGCGACTTTGACGCCCGCATCGCGCATATAGTCGAGATATTTGAAAAGCTCAAGGCTCTCGGGCGTAGTATTGAGAGTCTTATAATGCTTTCCGCAGAAGGAAACTCCGTTGGTGCCGATATAACCCGAGATAATACCGCAGGCGTCCAGCATTTTGTGCATCAGTAGTGCAGTGGTAGTCTTGCCCTTCGTGCCCGTGATGCCGATTATATGCATATTCCTGTCGGGATGGGAGTAAAATTCGGCGGCTACGGCAGACAGCGCGCGGCGAGTGCTTTTGAATTTAACTGCCACGGTGTCAGCAGGGAGGGGAATGTTCCGCTCAACGGCAAAGCAACGGCAGCCTGCGGCGTAAGCCATATCGATAAAATTATGCCCGTCGCTGTTCACGCCCTCAAAGCAAAAGAACATTCCTCCATTTGCCGCAACTCGCGAATCGAAGGCAAGGGAGGTGATGCGCATTTCCTCCGCGTTCACTTCGGAGGATAATATTTCATATTCGTCGGTCGGAACAGCCGAAAGTAGCTCGGACAGTGTTTTCATAGTATCCTCCTTTGCTTTGGATTTTAATGAATGATGAATAATTGAGGAGGCTTTCCGCAGAGCGGAAAGCTTCATTTCTCAATTAAATATCTCAGTGGGTAAGGGCCCCCACGGGGGCTATAGAGATGGCTTTGGTTGTAACCATCTAAACAAATCCAAACAAAAATTATTTGCAGCAAAGTTCTTGGGGTCAAGCCTTTCTTTCAAGAAAGGCTTGCGGGGTATGGGGCAGAACCCCATATAGATACGCTTCACTCCAAAATATTGCTTCTCATCATCACTCTGCGAAGGGTTGCCTCCACGACCTTTGCCATGCGTGAGAAGCCGAGGTCGTTGGGGTGAGAGCCGTCCACGGTGCAGTCGCACTCATAGTCGCCGCGGAACATTCCTTCGCCGTCAACGAAATATACGTTGGCGTCGCCCTGTGCGCGTGCGTAATTGTAAACGTCGATTATAGCTTGGCGGCGGTCAATGCTCTCCGCCGAGTGAAGCGTGTCAATTCCTCTGTGAAAGTCGGGGCGCGACATCATAATATAAGGCATGTCCGGCTTTGCTGCGCGGAGCTTTTTATACATATTAAGTGCTGACGGCGCAAGATACTCTGCGTTGGGTGCGTTGTGGTCGTAGTCTGCAACGAATACGGACATATCAAGCGAGCAGAGGTAGTCTACCATAGGCTCCTCCGCCTTGCCGCTTCCCGAAAAGCCGAAATTTACAAAATCAAGGTTGAGGCTACGGGAAACGAATCCCTGATAGCTGTTTCCCGGACGGGATGCGCATCCGCCCTGTGTAATGGAGCTTCCGTAATACATCACGGGACGCTTGTTTGAGTATTTACGTCCGCCCTCGAGGGTAGCATCATTTTGCAGACCGATATAAAGGTCGCCGACACCGCCGTAGAGCGGGAAGTTGAGGGTGAAATATCTCTTTTTACGAGTGCCGAAGTGAATGACGGACTCAAACTCATTGGCGGTTATCCACGGAATATAAGAGCCGCGGAAGTAGCTGACACTGCCGCACTCGGGTGCGCAGTCCTCGTAAATATCAAAGCCGAATGCGCCCACTGCCGTCATGTGTGACATACGGCTGGCGTCGGGGAGAGTCGCTTTTATCGCAACGTACTCCGAGTCGGTGGAGAAGCGGAGTCTGCCGCCTGCGGTCTGCTTGGAGAGAAAAGCTACGCCGTCGCTGACGGTGCTTGCCACGTCCATAGGCAGACGGCGGAACTGCGTGCCCTCATGCGGCTTGTAAAGACCGTAAATATCAAATATCCTGTCGCGTGCGTCGTGAAATTTAACGTCGGTGAGATCAAGCGACGTGGTTATGGCTAAATTTTTATCGATTTTGGAAATGTCCTGTGACATAAGCGAGTCCTCCCAAAAAATAAACATATGTGGTTACATTATACACCACAAGCCCTGCTTTTTCAAGTGCTTTTACCAATTTTCTTGACAAGTGACAGTAATTATGTTAAAATATATTAACAAATGTTAAGGATATTAAGATAAAGGAACTATTGCCGCAAGGAGGACGTTATGAAGATAAAATGCAGCGTAAAAAGCTACGCCGAGGTAATTGCACTTCCGCGCCCCAAGCACAGAAAGCCTAAAAAACCGAACATACTTTTCCGCACCCTTGTGCGCGTGGCATCCATGCCCGACCTTATCAGTACCCACTGCTCTGTCGAGCGGGTGGGAATGGACAAGCTCGGACGGCGCGAGCCTTGCCTTGTGCTTATGAATCACTCCAGCTTTATCGACTTGAAAATAGCGTCAAAAATTCTATATCCGCGTCCGTACAATATCGTCTGCACCACCGACGGCTTTGTGGGCAAGAATTGGCTGATGCGCCAGATCGGCTGTATTCCGACTAAAAAGTACGTAAACGAGCTGTCACTCATCAAGGATATGGCTTATGCCGTGAAGGAGCTGAAATCATCGGTTTTGATGTATCCCGAGGCCGGCTACAGCTTTGACGGCACTGCCACAACGCTCCCCGACAGTATCGGTAAATTTATAAAAATGCTGGGCGTTCCCGTCGTGGTTATTACCACCTACGGCGCGTTTGCCCGCGATCCGCTTTATAATAATCTGCAGCTTCGCCGTGTGAGAGTGTCTGCGAGGGCAGAGTATACCTTGTCCGCCGAGGACACCAAAAGCCTTTCGTCCAAGCAGATAAATGAGATGATCAGAGAAAAATTTTCCTTCGACGGCTTTCGCTGGCAGCAGGAAAACAAAATCAGGATCGACGAGCCGTTCCGTGCCGATTTCCTCAACCGAGTGCTGTATAAATGCCCCGCCTGCGGCGTTGAAGGCAAGACGGAGGGCAAGGGAACACACTTGACCTGTAAGGCATGCGGCAAGTCTTACGAGCTTGACGAGTATGGCTTTATGCGCGCGACGGATGGAGATACCGAATTTTCTCACATTCCCGATTGGTATGCCTGGGAGCGAGCAGAGGTGCGCCGCGAGATTGAGCGCGGGGAATATTCCCTTGATGTGCCTGTGGATATCTATGCTCTGGTCAACACCGACAGCCTTTACAAAATGGGGGAGGGCAGACTCACTCATACTGCCGAGGGCTTTACGCTGACCGGCTGCGACGGAGCTTTGGAGTACAGGCAAAAGCCGCTGTCGTCGTACAGCTTGAACTCGGATTATTATTGGTACAGCATCGGCGATATGATAAGCATTGGCGACAGAAATATACTTTATTATTGCTTCCCGAAGGACGGTCGCGACGTGGTTGCAAAGATCCGACTTGCCGCCGAGGAGCTGTACAAAATTGCAATAAAGGAGCTTCGCTCCGAGAAAAATAACACTGCCAAGGAAAACGAATAACCCATGGATATCAACGACATTTGCAAAATTGAAAACGAAAGCGAGAGAGTCAATAAGACATACGAGCTGTTTAACGAGGACGCTCGCCTCAACCGTTCAAAGGCGGCGCGGGTGGAGTTTCTTACCACCGTCAGATATATTGAAAAATATCTGAAAAACGGTGACAGGATACTTGATATCGGCGCGGGCGCGGGGGAGTACAGCCTGTACTTTGCACGTAAAGGATATGATGTCTGCGCTTTAGAGCTGGCGGACGCAAATATTGCCGCTTTTCGCAAAAAGCTGTGTCCCGAGGACAGCATGGAGCTTGTGCAGGGCAACGCGCTCGATCTTTCCCGATACGCCGATCATTCCTTTGATGTCGTGCTTTTGTTCGGACCGCTTTATCACTTGAAAAATGATGCTGACAAGCTCAAATGCATCAGCGAGGCAAAGCGTGTCTGCCGTGACGGCGGCAAGATATTTTTTTCATTTATATCAAACGATTTTGTTATCCTCACCGAGCTTTCCTACCGCCCCGACTATTTTACGGCGGGGGACTACGACAGGGACAGCTTCCGTCTTCATGATTTTCCCTTCGTGTTTCACACGGTTGACGCCGCAAGAAAGCTGCTTACCGCAGGCGAGGTGAAAATATTGCATGAGGTGGCGTCCGACGGCGTCAGCGAGCTTTTGGAGGAGCGCATCAACGGAATGGACGAGGAAAATTACAGTCAATACCTGCGCTATCATTTTTATATCTGCGAAAAGCCGGAGCTGCTTGGCATGACAAATCATTTGCTGTTTGTGGGAGAAAAGTGAGCATGAGGGTACTTATAGGAACTACAAATCCGTCCAAAATCAAGCGATTTGCAGAGCTTATGTCGGGGTACGGTATAGAGTTTTGTTCGCTTGCTGACATAGGTGTTGACAAAGAGCCTGAGGAGTCGGGCAGAACGCCGGAGGAAAACGCCGTTATCAAAGCCAAGTTTTACGGCAAATATTTCGATATGGTAATATGCAACGACTCGGGGCTGTATTTTGATGCCTTACCTCTTGATGATGAGCGCCAGCCGGGGCTGAATATCCGCGCACCTAAGGGACAGAGGCTTGACGACGAGGGAATGATAGATTATTATTCCTCGCTCATTTCCACCCTCGGCGGACGGGTGCTTGCGTACTATCTTGATGGGATCGCGGTGTATAACTGCGGCAAGGTGTATTCCTATATGGAAAACAGTGAGGCAACAAAGGCAAGCGCGTTCTATATGGTGGATAAACCAACGGACGGGCGACATCCCGGTTGGCCGCTGGATTCCATATCGGTATATCGCAAGACGGGGCTTTATTTTACGGATAAGAATAATAATAAATTCGACACCACCAACGAAAACATAATGCTCGGTGAGTACAGAAAAAGGATCACCGCGTTTATGGCAGAGGCGCTTGGGGTGTGATGGGGAATAGCTATGAATGAAAGGTTACTTGGCAGATGCGGCTTTTACTGCGGTGCTTGCCCGACCTACATAAAAGGCGGTTGCCGCGGCTGTGAGGAAGAGCACACGGCAGGTGACTGCTTCACTCGGGATTGTGTAAAAGAAAAGAAGCTGAACTTCTGCGGTGAGTGTACCGGTTTCCCTTGTGATACCATTATGAATAAGCCGCACTCTACCGTGCTTGACAGAGAGTGGCTGGAGTGGAAAAGGAAAAGTGACACGAATTGATAACTCGCGATTGGGGTTGTAATAAAAGAAAAACGGACCGTCGAGAACGACGGTCCTTAAATATTATATCTCCAACTCAAACACTCCGCCGTCGAACACGATATCCTGTCCGTCGGCGTCCTTGTAAAATGATATCTTTTCGGTGTCGGTCAGCTTAAATCCTAAAGATCTGAGGAGATTTGCCGACGGCGTGTTAGACAAAGCCGTTCCTGCCGAAAAATGGGTCACTCCCATCCTCGCGAAATGCTTGATAAGAGCCGAAACGCTTTCTTTTGCATAGCCTTTTTTATGATACGCCGAGTGGAAGCAGTAGCCTATCTCATATCCGCTCTCCCTTACGTTGAAGGCGACGTAACCGATAAGCGCGTCGCCAAGACACACCGCGAAAAATATATGTTCCATACTCTCACTCATGCTCGCCCAACGCTCAATTCGGCGACGGACAGCATCCGCATCCGTGTCGTGCGGCGTATCATACATTACGTACTCCGAGCAGTTGAAATCCTGCCATATCTCGCGGATACTATCATGATCTGTAACCATAACACGGCGCAGAGTCAGCCGCTCGGTTCTGATAACGTCCATAGTCCTTGGTTACGCCTCGAATCCCAGCGCGTTTACTGCCGCTTTAAGGGTGTTCAGGCTTACGCTGTCAGCCGCAGTGACCGTAACGGTTTTAGCTTCAAGGTCTGCCTTCGCGCTCTTGACGCCCTTTATCTCCGTCAGTGCCTTTTCAACGCGAGCGGTGCAATGCGAGCAGCTCATGCCGTTTACCGCAAAGGTGTGGGTGATCTTTTTTCCAAATCCAAACATACTGTTGCTCCTTATATATAAATAAAATTTAATCAACTAAGCTCGGCTTCAAGCTCGTCTATCTCGCCGTAAAGCTCAAGCAGTCTTTCCTCAATTTCATTGTGACGCGCATCCAGCTCGCATAGGCGCTTGTAGTCGGTTGCCGCCTCGCCGCTCATATCGGCTTCAACGCTTTCAAGCTCGGCTTCAAGGGCAATCACCTCATCGCGGTCGCGTTCCAGCCGCCGCTGCTTCTTGCGAAGCTCGGAGGCAGAAGCTTTGGCTTGCAGGTATTCCTCCTTGGATGCGCCGCCGCTTCTTTGAGCTGTGCCCATTCCCATTTGCGTGGGTGCGGCTACTCTTGCCTCGCGTCGCTCCATAAAGTCGGTGTATTCGGTATACGCCGAGCCGATATGGCTTATCTGATAATCAAAAACGGCTTCGTCGCCCGTTTGGTCGGGGCGCATTTCAATAATACGCGACGCCAGCTTTTCAATAAAATATCGATCGTGGGACACGGCAATTACCGTTCCGTCAAAGCCTTCAAGCGCCGCTTCGAGCGCCTCGCGCGAGTCGATGTCAAGGTGGTTTGTCGGCTCGTCGAGAATGAGCAGGTTCATCTCGGACAAAATAAGCTTTGCCAGAGTCAGTCGCGCACGCTCGCCTCCGCTGAGTACGCTGACGGACTTGAAAACGTCTTCACCCACAAAGCGGAACTGCCCCAGCGTGTTGCGTATCTCCGTCATTGTCAGACGGGGATATGCGTTCCACAGCTCGTCAAGCACGGTGTTGTCGGGGTTAAGATTCTGATTTTCCTGATCGTAGTAGCCTATCTGCACGTTATAGCCCGCCTCTATCATTCCCGACAGCGGCTCAAGCTGACCGATAAGCAGCTTGATAAGAGTGGATTTTCCGCAACCGTTTGGTCCGAGAATGAGCAGACGGTCGTTTTTCTTGACAAGAAAGCTCATGCCGTCAAAGAGTATTCGCTCTCCAAAGCCCATTTTGACTGAGCGCAACGACAGCACCTCGTTTCCGCTTGAGCGGGACGCGGTGAATTTCAGTTTGATGGCTTTTGGGGCGTTTTCGGGACGCTCCACGCGCTCCATTTTGTCAAGCAGCTTTTGTCGGCTCTCGGCGGCAATAATATTTCGCTCCCGATTCCACGCGCGCTGCTGTGCGATATACGCCTCCTGCCTCGCGATCTCCTTTTGCTGATCGCGAAAATGCTTTTCCTGTATCTCACGGTCGATTTTTCGCTGCTCCATGCTTTGAGTATATGAGCCCGAGTACAGCCTTGCGTGCTTATTTTCGATGCAAAGCGTTTTATTCGTAACTCTGTCAAGGAAATATCGGTCGTGGGAGATGACCATGACGCAGCCCTTGTAGTCGGCGAGATATTTTTCAAGCCACGCAAGGGTTTCAATGTCAAGGTGGTTTGTCGGCTCGTCGAGCATGAGAATATCCGGCTCACGGGAGAGCTTTATTGCAAGTGCCAGCCGTGTTTTCTGCCCTCCGCTGAGATGCTTTACAGGAGTGGCTGATAGTGCTGTATCAAACCCCAGCTTCATAAGTATGGATGCGCAACGGGAGCGGTATTCAAGTCCGCCGTCGCGAATGAATTTTTCATTGAGAAGGGAATACTCCCGTCCAAGCCTTTCGTATTCGACAGCACCTACGGCTTCGATACCGCGGTCAAGCTCGGCTTGAAGTGCTGTCAGTCGCTCTTCAAGCGCTAACAGCTCGGGGAAGGCGTGGTACATATGCTCAAGCGCGGAGTCATCCTCGCATCCGTCCTCACCCGACACGGCAAAAGCCCCCTCCTGCGAGAGGTAGCCCACCGTTTTATCCTTTGATATATATACACTTCCGTCGCTCGCCTCATAGCCGTCCTCGCCCGCGATAGCCTTGAAAAGGGAGGACTTTCCGCACCCGTTGACGCCGATAACGCCCAGCTTGTCCTGCTCGTCAAGGGCGAAGGAAACGCCCTCAAAGACCGTGGACACGCCAAAGCGCAGAGCAAGCTCCGTAACGCTGATAACCGTCATTTGTAAACTCCGAAAACATAAATTTTACACCTATAATGATACCACAGATCTGCTTTTTTGTCAATAAAATACGCAAAAGCGGTATGAAAAACGCCGAAATACAATAAATTTACGCAAAAATATAAAAAAATTTCAAAACCCCCTTGCAAATATGCGGCGTTTGGTGTATAATAGAGTGTAACTGTAAGGTTGTTGCCGATATCGGCATATTTAAAATCGAAATACATTCATTTGGAGGTATCTATGGTAGTAGCTGGCGATTTCAGAAACGGACTTACCTTTGAGATGGACGGTGACGTTTATCAGGTAATCGAGTTTCAGCACGTAAAGCCCGGTAAGGGCGCGGCTTTCGTCCGTACCAAGATGAAGAACATTATGACCGGTGCGGTAACTGAAAGAACTTTCAACCCCACGGACAAGTTCGAGAACGCTTACATTGAGCGCAAGGATATGCAGTATTCTTA
>SVQX01000057.1 GCA_015065065.1 Oscillospiraceae bacterium | reverse complement strand
ATCGTTAAAGGCATATTTTCCGTCATTCTTCACAATTTATGCCGGCTCTTTTTGACAAATCGAGCATTGCGAAGATAAATCGGTTTTCGGGTGTCAATGTTGTCTGCGACGGGTCGCCCTCGCGGATGCGCATGGTGCGGCGTATCTCCTTGGGGATAACGACACGTCCGAGGTCGTCGATTCTTCTTACAATTCCTGTTGCTTTCATATATAAAAATCTCCTTATCGGTTTGGTAGGGGACGGCGACATCGCGCGTCCCATTTTTAATTTGAACAATTGTTGCGGACTGCCGTGACACCCAGTCCCTACCGCACAAAATTTTCAAATCGTGATGTTAGTATCTGCAAAGCGAGGGGATTTATACAGTTTTGAAAACAAAAATAACCTCGCTTTCCGTTTTCATAATAGGAAAGGGCTTCGTGAGATATATTTAGATCCATCGCAGCCTTTAATTGATTTAACTTTCTTTTCTTGCGAATATTTTTAATACAATCATGCAATAACCCCTTGATTTTATTGTAACAAATTGTCCCAATCGAGGCGTAATAATTTGTTACAAACGGACTCCGGTAAAAAATAAATTCCCTATTTACATATTCCGAAAAATGATGTATAATATTGTTACAGGGATAAATTTTTGCATTTAACGGAGATCAAACCGACATGTATACAACAAATTTTTCAAGGCGGTCGTGGGTTGAGATAAATCTCGATAGGTTGCGGCGCAACCTCGCCTTGTACGAGGAACGGCTGCCCGAGGGGGCGCGCGTGATCGCCGTTGTCAAGGCGGACGCCTACGGTCACGGGGACGCCCGCATTGCGCTTGAGCTTAACCGCTTGGGTGTCGATCTGTTTGCGGTATCCAATATCGACGAAGCCATTACCCTGCGCGAGGCGGGCGCAGAGGGGGAGATACTTATTCTCGGCTACACACCGCCCGAGCTGTACGGCAAGCTGTCGGAATACGACATTACGCAGACGCTTGTTTCAGATGAATACGCGGAGTCGCTGTTGTCCCTTTCGTCGGACGTCAAGTGCCAATTTGCCATAGATACGGGAATGAACCGTATCGGTCTGTGCGCTGACGACGCCGAGGCTTGCGCCCGCACGGTGGAAAAATATTACCCGCGTTGTAAGCTCAACGGCATATTTACTCACCTTTCCTGCGCTGACGGCATGGGTGATGACGACAGGGAGTACACCGAGGCACAGCTTCACCGATTTGAGCGGGTTGCCGAGCGGCTGGAGCATCTTGATCTGCCTTACGTCCACTGTCTTAATTCAGCGGGCGGACTGTACTTTGCCGACGAATGTAAGTACGGCGGATTTGTTCGCCTCGGCATCGTATTGTACGGGCTCAAGCCTGACAGATCAAACGAGCTGCCCGAGGGCATACACCCCGTACTGACGTGGAAAACGGTGGTGTCGGTAGTCAAGGAGCTTAAAAGAGGCGAGGCTGTGGGCTACGGCAGAGCATTTTACGCCGACAGAGATATGCGGATAGCCACGCTCCCCACGGGATATGCCGACGGATACAGCAGGCGGCTGTCGGGACGCGGTGCCGTATATATCCAAGGCAAAAAAGCACCTATCGTCGGACGGATATGCATGGATCAGATGATGGTGGATGTCAGCGATATCCCCAATGTGCGCGAGGGGGATGAGGTAATTCTTATCGGCGACGAATACACCGCCGATGACATGGCGCGTGACCTTGATACAATCGGTTACGAGGTGGTGTGCGGAATTTCCAAGCGAGTCGCGCGAATATACAAAAAGCAAGCTTAAACAGTCGGGGCGTCGGATTTATCTCACGCCCCTGTTTTAAAAACGGTATCAGGAGGAAGGTATGAAAAAGTACGTTCTCGCCCTTGACGAGGGCACGACCAGTGCGAGAGCCATTTTGTTTGACGGAGAGTGCAATATAATTTCCATGGCACAGCACGAGTTTCCGCAAATATATCCGCGGCCCGGCTGGGTGGAGCAGGATCCCATGGACATCTACGCCTGCCAATACGCGGCACTGACCGAATGTATCGCCAAGAGCGGGATAGACCCCGAGGAGATCGCCGCCGCAGGCATTACCAATCAGCGCGAAACGGCGGTGGTGTGGGACAAAATCAGCGGCAAGCCGATCTGCAACGCTATCGTGTGGCAGTGCCGCCGCACGGCGGATATCTGCCGCCGTCTTAAAGCGGAGGGACATTCCGAATACATAAAAAGGACCACGGGCTTGCGCCTTGACCCCTATTTCAGCGGCACCAAGGTTAAATGGATGCTTGATAATGTGGAGGGGGCACGGGAGCGCGCCGAGCGTGGGGAGCTGATGTTCGGAACAGTGGACACGTGGCTGCTCTGGAAGCTAACGGACGGCAAGGTTTTTGCCACCGACAGAACGAATGCGTCACGCACTATGCTGTATAACATCAACACCGACGAGTGGGACGCGGGCATGCTTGAAATTCTGGGAATTCCGCGCAGTATGCTCCCCGAGATCAAAAGCAGCAGTGAGGTGTACGGATACTTCGATTGCATGGGCGCGAGCATTCCGATATCGGGTATTGCGGGCGACCAGCAGGCGGCACTCTTCGGGCAATGCTGCTTTGAGGCAGGTGAGGCGAAAAACACTTACGGCACAGGCTGTTTCTTGCTTGCCAACACAGGAAACGCCCCCGTGTTCAGCGAGGACGGATTGCTTACCACCGTAGCAGCTACGGGTGTCGGCGAGCCTATGGAATACGCACTTGAAGGAAGCGTGTTCGTGGGAGGTGCCGTGATACAGTGGCTGCGCGACGAAATGAAGCTTATATACGACGCCCGCGACAGTGAATATTTTGCAAGAAAGGTTCCGGACAGCGGAGGAGTTTATCTCGTCCCCGCCTTTGTGGGACTTGGCGCGCCCCATTGGGATATGAACGCGCGCGGAACGGTCGTGGGGATCACCCGCGGCACGAAGCGGGAGCATATCATCCGCGCCGCGCTTGAATCCATTGCGTATCAGACGGAGGACGTGCTGGAGGCAATGAATGGGAGCATCGCCGCAATATCCGAGGGTGGAATAACCCGCCTCAACGTAGACGGAGGCGCGTCGGCAAACGACCTGCTCCTGCAGATGCAAAGCAATCTGTCGGGAATAGAGGTGGCGAGATGTGCGACCACCGAGGCAACTGCGGCGGGGGCGGCGTATCTTGCGGGACTTGCCGTCGGATTTTTCAAGAGCCGTGAGGATATCCGCTGTCGCTTGGGCGAGAGCCGCGTATTTACGCCCGAAATGAGCGAGGAGGACAGAAGCACTCGCCGTCGCGGCTGGCGGCGTGCGGTCAAGGCGTGCAGAGCCTTTTCGGAGGAGGATAAGTAATGAGTGTTGAAAGGAGAATAATAAAGGCTCCGTCATCCGACGGAATACATACCCTTGCAGGTGTTTTATATCTGCCTGCGGGTGAAGTGAAGGGAATATTTCATATAGTTCACGGTATGACGGAATATATCGGGCGGTATGAAAAATTCATGCAGGATATGGCAGCGGAGGGCTATGCGGCTTGCGGCTATGACAATCTCGGTCACGGACAGACCGCGAGGGATGACGGCGAGCTTGGGTTTATTGCAGAGCGTCGCGGCTGGGAGCTGCTTGCCCGTGACGTGGCGGTGTTCCGTAATGCCGTTGAGGCGGAGGTCGGAGAGCATCCGTATATTCTTATGGGGCACAGCATGGGCTCGTTTATCGCGCGGCTTGCGGCGGCGAGATTCACTCGTCCCGATCGCTTGATAATTATGGGAACGGGCGGCAAAAATCCGCTGTCCGCACCCGGAATCATGATAATAGATGCCGTTAAACTCTTCAAGGGCGGCAAGTATATTTCCAAGTTCGTGGATAACCTCACCTTTGGGGACTATAACAAGAGCTTTGCCGACGACGGCGTGCCAAACCCTTGGCTGACGAGCGACATTGAAATACGAAAAAAGTACGCCGCAGACAAGTATTGTACCTTTAAATTCACCGTCAGTGCTATGGGCGACCTCGTGCGGCTGCTTAAATACACGAACAGCTCCTCGTGGTATAAGACACTTGAGTGCGAGCTTCCCGTTCTGCTTGTGTCGGGCGAACGCGATCCCGTCGGAAATTTCGGCAAGGGAGTGCGCGAGGTGCATGAAAGGCTGCAAAAAAGCGGACATAATTCCACGCTTGTCCTTTACCCCGACGGACGACACGAGATACTGAACGACACGACTTACCCAAAGGTAAAAGAGGATATCCTGCAATTTATACAATTTATACAATAATGGGGTTGCATTTTTGTAGTAAATGTTTAGCGACTGAGCAATTTTGTTATTGACTTTTTGCATCGTAATATGTATAATCAAATTACCATGGGGAGTTGTACCCCCAAAAAACTCATAGGAGGTTTATTCTGTATGAAAAAAACAGTAATCACGCGGTTGAGCACGCTCTTGCTGGCGCTTGTAATGCTTGCAAGCTGCGGACTCGGAGTTATATCCGTAGCTGCCGCAGAGCAGGAATTCGCGGTAACTCCCGTCAACAACGGCGTTATGGCACTGACTATGGATACCAACGATTCGATAGGTCAGCGCTTTAAGGTCACGCAGGGCTTTACTGCTATCGCACCTCAGCTTGCCGACTGGGATACCCCCGGTAATGAGACGCTGGTAGTGTCTCTCTATGCGTGGGACAAGACGTATGATAAGACCGTGGCGGGCGAGCCTATCGCAACCCAAAAATTTGATGTTGCAAACAACCAGCTTCACTGGTTGGAGCTTGGAGCGGAAGCGCCTGCGGGCGAGTATCTGCTGCTTGCAACCGAGCCGACTGCCGAGCAGCAAAATTTCCGCGGACAGTATCAGGTTGCGTGGTACGGCACCAATTCGGGCGGCGCAAACGTAACCAAGGGCTGTACTTATTTCAAGGGCGTTGAAACGCTTTCCGAAATGAGATTCAACATCCGCTTTACCGCAGAGGTCACCGATCCCTTCGTTAATATTATCTCGTCGGTTGATGTGAAGGCATATCCCACAGCCACGGGTCAATATGTGCTCCAGGATTATATGCAGCTTGCCCCCATGACAGATGTTATCGGTCAGCGAGTAAAGGTGAATGCACCCGTCCTTGGATTTTCACTTGTTGCCGCAACGTGGGGCAATCCCGACGTACATATGCAGTTTGAGGCGTACAAGTGGGAGGGAAGCTACGATGCTACAGTCGCAAAGCAGCCTTTGGCGACAAGACTTGTTGAGGGTGTAGGTGACGGCTCTACTAACTGGCTACTGTTTGAAGATGCACTTCCCGCAGGCGAATATTTCTTTGCCGCAAGATCTGTTGAGGGCAAGAATAACGCCTCCGCACTTTACTATAACACGTCCAACGAGGCATCTCTCGGATATATGTATATTGACGGCGCAGAGATAAGAAACGATCTTTTGCTTACCGTGCGCTTTGAGAGCGCGCTTGACGATGGCGCGGCGTACTTCTCCGCGTGCAAGGGCTACAGTGCGACCACGAGCGGTAAGGTTACTGCTCCAGAGCAGTGGAAGGCTCCCGCCGACAGCCTTATCAACACCCACAAGGTACAGCCCACCACGTGGGTGTTCACCGACGGTCTCGGACGTGAGTCTGTTCAGTACGGCGACGAGGGCGTGGGCGAATACGATCCCGAAAAGGTCATCGCCATGTTCTATTGGAACTGGCACGGCACCGATATGTTCGGCGCGACTGCGTACAAGTTTACCACTATTCAGTCCGTAATGGACAAATATCCCGAAGCAAAGAACGATCCCAACCATCCGGGCTGGCCTAAATTGGGACAGAACATGTATTGGAACGAGCCTATCTACGGCTTCTATTCTGCTGAAGATCCGTGGGTTCTTCGCCGCCATGCGGAGATGCTTGCAAATGCAAGTGTTGATACCATTTTCTTTGACAACTCCAACACCATCAGCACCATAAGGGACGGCTACACCGTGCTTTACGAGGCGTGGACGGACGCGCAGGAGAAAGGAGTCAATACTCCCAAGATCTCCTACCATCTGCCCATGTCCCATTCCATTGCCCAGAAGCTTCGCAGCTTCTATAATGCTGAGCAGCTTGAAATAATCTATATGGATATTTATCAGCGCGGACGCTATCAGAATCTTTGGTTCTGGTTTGACGGCAAGCCTATGGTCATAGGCTACGCCAATCTGTTCGACACCTCCGACGCTCTTATGGCAGAGATGCAGAGCTTCTTTACCTTCCGCGGCGGCGTTACCTCCTATAAGGATATGGAGCTTCGTCCCGATGCAAACGACAGAGTCGGCTGCTGGGGCTGGCTTTCCAAGTATCCTCAGACAACGTATCACGCAGACAGCAGAGATGCGAAAAACGATGTTGTTGAGCAGATGTCAGTAGGTATCGCGCAGAACTGGAACTACAAAACCAACAGCCTTACCGCCATGAACGGTGAGTACGTAATGGGACGCTCCTATACCCACGACTATGAGGACAGATACGACAAGGAGGGAGCTGAAGCTTCCAAATGGGGCTACAACTTCGCAGAGCAGTGGGAATACGCTCTCGAGGTAGATCCGAAGGTAGTATACGTAACCGGCTGGAACGAGTGGACGTTTGCCCGCAAGGGAACTACCAACATGGGCGTTGCGAACAATCTGTTCGATACGTTCAGCGACGAGTTCTCCCGTGATATTGAGCCTACCAAGGGCGCGCTCAAGGATTATTACTACTATCAGCTTATCAACTATACCCGTAAGTTCAAGGGCGCCGAGGCTATGCCCGTGCCCAGCCACAAGACCACCATTGACCTTGCCAAGGGTCAGGATCAGTGGGCTTCGGTTGAGCCTTACTATGCGGCTTATATCGGAAATACCGACGACCGTGATTACTACGGCAGATCCTCTCTGACAACGTATCAGGATTTCTCCGGACGCAACGATATTATCGGCGCGCAGATCGCACGCGACGACGAGTACGTATACTTCAACGTTGAGTGCGCAGAGGATATCACCTCCTATAAGGATAAGCTCTGGATGAACCTCTATATTGACGTAGATCAGGAAAATCAGGGCTGGGAGACCTTTGATTTCGTAGTCAACAAGACTGCGGCAAGCGCTAAGACCTCCGTGCTTGAGAAGTTTACCAAAGGCTATACCTCCGAAAAGGTTGCGGACGTTGAGTACAAAGTTGACGGACGTTACATGACCGTCAAGATTGCAAAGAGCGACCTTGGTCTTAAGGGAGACGACTTTACCATCAACTTCGCATGGACGGATAACGTTCACGACGCAGACGATACCGGCGTTGAGTCGCGCAACGGAATAGTTTACAGCGAGTTCAGTGGCGATATTCTTGATTTCTATACCTCGGGTGACGTAGCTCCCGGCGCAAGATTCAAGTTCAGCTATATCTCCACCGCCGACAATGCAAAGCTTCCCGAGCAGGGCGGAAGTGATGAAAGCACCAGCGATACCGAGCCCGTGG
>SVQX01000056.1 GCA_015065065.1 Oscillospiraceae bacterium | reverse complement strand
GGTGTGAGTGCTGAAGGCTATTTGCGAGCGTGCGCTGACGTTTTTGAGTCTGCCCACGAGAAGGTGACACAGATCAATGGCGTGGGGACCGAGATCGGCAAGCGTGCCGCCGCCCGCCTCTGCCGTTTGCTTCCAGCCAACGCGGCGTTCCCTGTCAATACAGCTGTCGTGATAATATTTGAAATCAAAGGACAAAATATCGCCCAGTCGCCCTTCGTCGATAAGCTGCTTTGCGCGCATGACGGGGGAGAGGTGGCGGTTGTTGAATACCGTACCCCATACAAGTCCGCGGCGCTCCGCCTCACGAGCGAGCTCTGCCGCCTCGCGTGCTTCTTCAATGCTTGCGGTGACAGGCTTTTCGCATAGCAGATGCTTGTTGTATTCGAGCGCCTTGCGAATGGAGGAGATGTGAAGCTGATTTGGAGTGCATACGTCCACGATATCAATGCTGTCGTCCTCAAAGATGGCGTCCTCGCTGTCGACGGCGCGGCCTATGGAGTATTCCTCTGCGAGCTGTGATGCGCGGTCGGGGTGAGCGGTGCATAAGGCGACGACTCTCGCGCCCGCTCCCAGCCTTTGCCCGTCGGAAAAGAACTTAAGGCTGTCTATTGAGTATAGATGGGCTTTTCCCATAGCTCCAAAGCCAATAAGCCCGATATTCAGCAGCTTTTCCACGGCGCACCTCCCAAATCAACATTAAAAATATATACACCATTATATTATAACTCATTTTCCATCAAATTTCAATAGGCAACAGCTAAAATTTAACGCTTTGTCTGCATTTTTTTGCCGACGCGAGAGCAGTGCGGGAAAAATAGCGACGCTTCGAGGGATATTTACAAAATATACATTGACAGACGGGCAAAAAAAATGTATAATATATTGATTAAATTTGAGGCAAGAAGGAGCTGTTGGAATATGGAGAACAGTATTCGCGGAGAAAGACGGGTATATTGCCCTCATGTTTTTAACGGTGTCGGTTTTTCCGCCACTGAAATAATATTGCCCGAAAACGCCGCCGAGGAGCTTTCCGCGGTGGACTTTTCCGCCCCCAATATTTACGTTTTCCCCGGCTTTGCGGATATGCACGTCCATTTTCGTGAGCCGGGCTTTTCATATAAAGAGGATATCGCCAGCGGTTGTGCCGCGGCGGCGGCAGGTGGATTTACCGACGTCGCCACCATGCCCAACCTCTCGCCCGTTCCCGACTGCCGCAGAAATTTGGAGATTTCGCTTGAATGTATCCGCAAAAGCGCGACGATAAACGTCCACCCCTACGGCTCCATAACCGTTGGAGAGAAGGGCGATTGTCTTGCCGACATTGAGGATATGGCAGACCTTGCCGTAGGCTTTTCGGATGACGGCGTGGGTGTTGAGTCAGATAACGTGATGTATTTTGCTATGATGCGCGCAAGGTCGGTGGGCAAGGTAATTGCCGCACACTGCGAGGATATGTCGCTCGTAAGATGCGGATATATCCACGACGGCGCTTATGCAAAGGCACACGGACACAGAGGGATCTGCTCTGAGAGCGAATGGCGTCCCATTGAGCGCGATATCAGGCTTGCCCGTGAGAGCGGATGCGCTTATCACGTTTGCCACATTTCCACAAAGGAGGGAGTGGAGCTTGTCCGCCGCGCCAAGGCAGAGGGAGTAAATATTACCTGTGAGACCGCACCGCACTACCTTGTCCTGTGCGACGAGGACTTGCAGGAGCATGGAAGATTTAAAATGAATCCGCCCTTGCGCTCCGCCGCCGACAGAGCCGCGCTTATTGAGGGAATCAAGGACGGAACTATTGATATGATAGCTACGGACCATGCGCCGCACAGCATGGAGGAAAAGTCACTCGGGCTTATGGGAAGCAAAATGGGTGTCGTCGGACTTGAAACGGCTTTCCCCGTTCTGTATACCCACCTCGTCAAAAAGGGAGTTATCACGCTTGAGAAGCTGGTTCGGCTTATGAGCAGTGCCCCGCGAGCAAGATTCAGAATAGACAGCGATATGGCAAAAAACTATACTGTGTTTGACCTTTCGGCAAGATATACGGTTGAGCCGAGTAAATTCAAGTCAAAGGGACGCGCAACTCCGTTCCAAGGCTGGGAGCTGCTTGGAAAATGCATTCTTACCGTCTGCAACGGTAAGGCTGTGCATGTATGTAAGGAGTAAGATATGAAGCAGGGAATATGGACAATACGCGACAACCGTCAGATCGCCCGCGACGTTTTTCTGATGCGGCTGGAGGGCGACGCGACGGATATCACCCGCCCGGGTCAGTTTATCAATATCAAGCTTGACGGAATGTTTCTCCGCCGTCCCATATCAGTCTGCGATTGGAATAGTGACGGCGTTACCGTGATCTATAAGGTGGTAGGCAAGGGAACCGAGCAAATGAGCCGTATGAGCGCAGGCGAGGATCTTGACGTGCTTTCGGGACTTGGAAACGGCTTCGATATCTCTGCGGCAGGCGATGCGCCCGTGGTCATTGGCGGCGGCGTTGGCGTGCCCCCTATGTACGGAGTTGCAAAAAAGCTTGCCGAGAGCGGAAGGTGTGTCAGCGCGGTGCTTGGATTCAATACGGCGGCGGATGTTTTCTTTGTTGATGAATTCAAAAAGATTTGCCACGACGTGCGCATCACTACTGCTGACGGGTCACTCGGACAAAGAGGATTTGTTACCGACGCCCTCGCCGATATGCAGTACAGCTACCTCTACACCTGCGGACCCGAGCCTATGCTTAAAGCCGTGTGGGACAGAAGCACGTCGGGCGGTCAGTACAGCTTTGAGGAGCGCATGGGCTGCGGATTCGGCGCGTGCATGGGCTGCTCCTGCAAGACCAAATACGGCAATAAGCGTATATGTAAGGACGGCCCCGTGCTTGTGAGGGAGGAGATAATATGGTAAACTCAAGGTTTGACACAAGGGTGGATCTCTGCGGCATTGAGCTTGACAATCCCGTTATCCCCGCGTCGGGAACATTTGGATACGGATATGAGTTTGCAGAGCTTTACGATATAAACGTCCTCGGTACGTTTTCCTTCAAGGGAACGACTCTTGAGCCGCGTTTCGGAAATCCCACGCCGAGAATAGCCGAATGTACTTCAGGTATGCTCAATTCGGTAGGACTTCAGAATCCCGGTGTGAAAAAGGTAATATCCGAGGAGCTTCCCAAAATGCGTGCGTGCTTTAATAAGCCCGTTATGGCAAACGTGGGCGGCTTTTCGGTGGAGGAATACTGTAAGGTCGCGTCCATGCTTGATAAAGAGGACTGCGTGGGTTGGCTGGAGGTGAATATCTCTTGCCCCAACGTACACGGAGGCGGAATGAGCTTCGGCACGTCGCCAGAGGCGGCGGCAGAGGTCACGTCGGCAGTCCGAGCAGTGACTAAAAAGCCGCTTATAGTAAAGCTTTCCCCCAACGTCACGGATATCGTGGCTATGGCAAAGGCTTGCGAGGACGCGGGAGCTGACGGAATCAGCCTTATCAATACGCTCCTCGGTATGCGTATCGACCTGCGCCGCCGACGTCCCGTGCTTGCAAACACCGCGGGCGGATTTTCGGGTCCTGCCATTTTCCCTGTAGCCCTGCGCATGGTATACGCCGTGTCAAAGGCTGTGAATATTCCCGTTGTGGGAATGGGCGGCGTTGCCTCCGCAGAGGACGTCATTGAAATGATGCTGGCGGGAGCTACGGCGGTGGAGATAGGTGCGCAAAATCTTGTTGATCCTTATGCATCAAGAGATATTATCGCGGATCTGCCGCGAGCTATGGAAAAGCACTCAATTACAAATTTAAAAGATATAATCGGAGGTGCCCACTGATGGGAAAGGACGTAATTATTGCATGTGATTTTGACAGCTTTGACAAGGTAATATCCTTCCTTGACCTGTTTGAAAAGGAGGACAGAAAGCCCTTCGTCAAGATAGGTATGGAGCTGTACTACGCCGAGGGAGCAAGGGTAGTGCGCGAGATCCGCGCAAGAGGACATAAGATATTCCTCGACCTCAAGCTCCACGATATCCCCACCACGGTGCAGAAGGCTATGTCGGTGCTGTCCAGAATGGACGTGGATATGTGTAACCTTCACGCCGCAGGAGGCAGTGCTATGATGGAGGCGGCTATCAAGGGACTCACCCGTGAGGACGGCACTCGTCCTATCCTTATCGCCGTAACACAGCTCACCTCTACCAGCGAGGAGCGACTCCACAGTGAGCTGCTTATTGACCGTCCTATGCCCGAGGTAGTAATGCACTACGCAGAGAACGCAAAGAACAGCGGTCTTGACGGCGTTGTTTGCTCCCCCCTTGAGGCAGGTAAGGTACATGACAGGTGCGGCAAGAATTTCGTGACCGTTACCCCCGGCATCCGCTTCGATTCCGCAACCGTCGGCGATCAGGTGCGTGTTACCACTCCCGCGCTTGCCAAGGAGCTTGGCTCTGACTATATCGTAGTCGGCAGACCTGTTACCGCAGCTGACGACCCCGTAGCCGCCTACCGCCGTTGCGTGGAAGAATTTATTGACTAAAATTTTTGGAGGCAAATATGAACACATCCGAGCTTATTGCAAGAGATCTTCTTTCCATCAAGGCAGTTTTTCTCCGTCCCGCCGAGCCCTTTACCTGGGCGAGCGGAATCAAAAGCCCCATCTACTGTGACAACAGACTCACCCTGACAGCACCCACCGTGCGCACTCACGTTGAGACCGCGCTTGCCGAGACTGTCAAGGCGTATTACCCCGACGCAGAAGTGCTTATGGGTACAAGCACCGCAGGTATCGCTCACGCCGCTATCACCGCTCATATGCTGGATATGCCCATGGGCTATGTCCGCTCGGGCGCAAAGGATCACGGCAGACAGAATCAGATAGAGGGTAAGCTGCTCCCCGGACAGAAGGTGGTCGTAGTCGAGGACCTTATCTCCACGGGAGGCAGCGTTATCGAGGTAGTAAACGTGCTTCGCGAGGCTGGCGCTGAGGTGCTTGGTATCGTCAGCATCTTCACCTACGGCATGCAGAAGGGTATTGACAGACTTGCGGCGGCTGACGTAAAGAACGTAAGCCTTACAAATCTTGATTATCTCGTTGACGTAGCCGCATCCGAGGGCTACATTCGCCTTGAGGATAAGCAGAGAATACTCAAATTCCGTAACAATCCCTCCGACGAGAGCTGGATCAACGGTTAAAGGAGGCAGGATATGCATATTTCTATTACAGGTAAGCTTGGCAGCGGCAAATCCACCGTCTGCAAGATGATAAGCGAGCGATACGGCTATGAAATTTACTCCACGGGTGCTATTCAGCGCGAGGTGGCAAGAGAAAAGGGAGTTACCACTCTTGAGCTTAATCAGATGATGGAGATAGACCACACTCTTGACGACGTTATCGACGCAACCACCACCCGTATCTCCAAGGAGCGCAAGGGTGACAAGCTGATCTTTGACTCCCGTATGGCATGGCATTTTGCGGAGGAGACCTTCAAGATATTCGTCACTATCGACCCCATGGTAGCCGCGACCCGCGTTTTTGCAAATCCGAGAGCGGAGGAGCCCTATGCAACCGTTGAGGAGGCAAGGGACAAGCTGGTGGAGAGAAGCCTTGTGGAGCAGGACAGATTCGTCCGCATCTACGGCGTTGACTACTACGATTTCAATAACTACAATCTTGTAGTCGATTCCTCCAACCACACCCCCGACGAGATAGTGGATATTATCTGGGAGGCTTATCAGAATTACTGTAAGGACCCCGTAAAGTACGCTCACGTCGAGGTAAAATAACGTCAAAATAGAGAAACGCCCCTTCTGGGGCGTTTCTCTATTGACAGAAAAGGATTTTTGTGATATAATAACACCATGCCTTTGTCTTGTGGATCCGACGGCAAATTTTTTGCGATTCGGTCACGTATGTTTTATAAAGCAAGCATATAACACATTGTGGCACGGGTACATAATTATAATAAATGGGGGTGAGAATAATAATGCCGCACGGTTTCATAGCGGCAGGGTAAATATTACAGACGGAGGTATTTCTTCAAGTGGGAAAATACTTTGGCACAGACGGCTTCCGCGGAGAGGCAAATAAAACGCTTACGTCCGATCACGCATATCGGATAGGCAGATTTCTCGGTTGGTACTATTCAAGTCCGCTTTCGGGCTGTACCGACAAGAATCACAAAACAAGAATAGTTATAGGAAAGGACACACGGCGCTCAAGCTATATGTTTGAGTATTCCATAGTGGCAGGACTTACCGCGTCGGGCGCGGATGCGTATATGCTCCACGTTACCACGACGCCCAGCGTTTCCTTTGTTACTCACAGAGAGGATTTTGATTGCGGAATTATGATCTCCGCATCGCACAATCCCTTCTATGACAACGGAATTAAGCTTGTCAATTCAAATGGCGAGAAGATAGACGACCAGACCATTGAGATAATCGAGCGGTATATGGACGGTGGCGCACGCGCACTCGGACTTGATATGGACGAACTGCCGCTGGCGACGGGTGAGAATGTGGGACGTATAGTAGACCACGCGGCGGGACGTAACCGCTACGTAGGCTATCTTATCTCTCTTGCCGCACATTCCTATAAGGATTTCCGCGTGGGACTTGACTGTGCAAATGGCGCTTCCTGGATGATAGCAAAGGCGGTCTTTGAGGCTCTTGGCGCTAAGACCTACGTTATCAACGCCCAACCGGACGGCGTTAACATCAACACTAATGCAGGCTCTACGCATATCGACGTGCTGCGTAAATTCGTAGTTGAGCAGCAGCTCGACGTGGGATTTGCGTTTGACGGAGATGCGGACAGATGCATTGCTGTTGACGAAAAGGGCAACGAAGTAAACGGCGACCACATTCTTTACGTTCTCGGACTCGCAATGAAGCAGCAGGGAGCTCTTACCAACAATACGGTTGTAACCACCATCATGTCGAATATGGGACTTTACCGCGCACTCAGTGCGGCGGGAATGGACTACGTACAGACCACGGTGGGTGACAGATTCGTATACGAAAATATGGTAGAGAACGGACACTGTATCGGTGGCGAGCAATCGGGACATATTATCCTCAAAAAGTACGCAACGACGGGTGACGGTCTGCTCACGGCAATTATGGTAATGGAGCAGATAGTCGAATCAAAGCTTCCGCTTTCAAAGCTTGCAGAGGCGGTGGTAATGTATCCTCAGGTCTGTCGCAGCGTGCGCGTTGCAAGTAAGGACGCGGTTATTGAACACCCCGAGGTCCGAGCAAGGCTTGAAGCATCCAACGCAAGGCTTGGTGCTGACGGTCGTATGCTGCTTCGCAAGAGCGGCACAGAGCCTGTGATCCGCGTTATGGCAGAAGCAAAAACGGAGGAGATGTGCGAGGAATTGGTTGCAGATATGCTGTCGCTTATCCGTTCACTCGGACTTAGTGAGGAGTAATACGGGTATGGCGAAAAACACGGTAAAGCTTACAGAGCTTTTTTCACGCGAGCATACAAAAGCAGACGAGATCTTTGATATAGCGGAGTACCCATGGGAGGTGCTTCCGAAAATCAAGGAGCTAATACTGAAAATAGGCGAAACGCTTTCTCCTGAGCTGTACGATAAGCGTGGAGAGGGCATCTGGATCGCCAAAAGCGCGAAGGTCGCAGAGAGCGCGTATATA
>SVQX01000013.1 GCA_015065065.1 Oscillospiraceae bacterium | reverse complement strand
TATTGCCTGCGGCGTCGTAAGTGAAGGTTTCTTCCGAAAGAACGTTGTTGTTCAAATCCTTCGCCGTTCTCTTGGTTACTCTGCTGAGCTCATCATAAGTATAACAGAATTTGGTATTCTTGTCAAGATGCTTTTCCTCGATAATTCTCGACAAATCATCGTAAGTGTACTCAAAGCCGGTGATTACTACGCCGCCAGCCGTTCTTTCGACTGTGGAAGTGACTCGCTGCATGTTGTCGTAGACAGTGGTGGTTACGCTGCCG
Organism: Oscillospiraceae bacterium; assembly: GCA_015065065.1. Classification (GTDB taxonomy): domain Bacteria; phylum Bacillota; class Clostridia; order Oscillospirales; family CAG-272; genus CAMEON01. The sequence continues at coordinate 46,987 of SVQX01000013.1, read as the reverse complement.
TCGGGCTTTGTAACGCCAACGACACGGTTGTTTGCGTCGTAGGTGTAGGTCGTTACACGGTTTGCCCAGTCGGTAACACGAATGAGGTTGTGGTTTGCATCATAGGTATAAGTTACCGCGGTGTTGTCGGGGTAGATGATCTTGGCAAGATTTCCAACCGCATCATACTCGTAGCCAATGACCTTGCCGTAGGTATCGGTATAGCTCGACACGCGGTTGAGCGCATCGTATGTTCTCGTGATCGTGCCGTGGCTGTCGTTTACGGTCAATACGTTGCTGTTTGCGTCGTAAGTGTAGCTTACAGCGCCTTCGGGGGAAGTATAGCCCGTGATTCTGCCCATGGAGTCATAGAAGATCTGACGAATCTGACCGCGTGCGTTGGTGATCTTCTTGCGAATGTTTAGCTCGTTGTACTCGTAAGCTTTGGTACCGCCCGAAACAGTGGACTCGTATGTAAGTCTGCCCATATCGTCGTAGGTGTAGTTGGTAGCACCGCCGAGAGGTCCGGCAAGACGGGCTACGTTGCCGAGCAGGTCATAGGTCGCCGTGCTTACGTTGTTTGCCGCATCACGAACCTCGGTATTCTGACCGCGAGAGTTATAAGTGAACTCAGTACGATGATTCATCGAATCGGTGACGCTTTCAACTTTACCGAGCGCGTTGTAGGTGTAGGTCGTAGCCTTACCCATAGCATCGGTGACGGTAAGCGGCTGATTGAGAGAGTTGTAAACCGTCTCGCTGATTACGTTGTTCTTGGCATCGGTGGTCTTAATGACGTTGCCGTTGCCGTCGTAGGTAGTGGTGAACACGTTACCGCGAGCGTCGGTGATAGTTGTACGTCTACCCAGTGCGTCGTAGCCATAGCGGATGACATTGTTCAGCGCATCCTTGACCGATACACACTGATTCAGGGCGTTATAGGTATAGGTCGTTACGTGATTCAACGCATCCTTGACCGTGAGCAGATTGTTGTTCTGGTCATAGGTATAAGTCGTTACGTTGTTTTTTGCGTCGGTCGCGGTGATTCTGTTGCCGAAGGCATCGTAAGTATAGGTCTTGGTATTACCCAGCGCGTCGGTCTCCGAGAGGAGATCTCCAGACTTGGAGTAGACGTATACAGTAGATCCCGCAACAGCGTTAGTCATCTTAGTGACCTTATTCATCGCATTGTACTCGTAAGAGGTTACGTTGCCTTCATCATCGGTGACAGTAAGCACGTTACCGAGCTTGTCATATGTCTTGGTAATAACCGCGCCCTTGGGATTGGTTTCCTTTATCACGTTGCCGACCTTGTCATACTCATACTGAACAAGAGCACCGTCGGGGAGTCTCTTGGAAAGAACTCTGCCGGCATCGTCATAGGTGATATTGGTTGCATTGCTCAGCTGGTCGATTACCTTTACGGTTCTGTCTTCACCGTCAAACTCATATCGCATGGTATGACCGTCGGGAAGGGTAATGACGTCATTCTTCATATTTCCATTGTAGGAATATTCGGTCTTGTTGCCATTTGCATCGGTTACGGAGATCTTCTGATAGTTGCCATCATAAGCATTTACGATAGACTTGCCATTAGCATCAACGGTACGCAGCAGATTTCCGCTCTTGTCGTATTCGTACTGGGTTACCTTGTTGTCCGCATCAGTCTTGGAAATGACCTGACCTATTGTATTGTGTGTGTATCTCGTTGTATTATTCAACGAATCGGTCTGGGATTTGAGCAATCCACCCTCATAAGAGTAAACGATTGCATTCTTACTACCGACCTTCTTGGTTGCCGGCATACCGTTTGTGTCATAGGTATAGAGAGTTACAGTACCTCGAATGTCGGTATGCTGAGTCATCTGATTACGGTTGTTGTAAACGAAGGTTTCTTCGGGAACAATGCCGTTAATCGCAGGATAACGGATTCTTGTTACGTTGCCCTTTGCATCATAGGTGAAGTAGGTTGTGTTACCGTTTCTGTCGGTTACCTGCGTAGGCTTATTGAAGCTGTTGTAGGTCTTGATTACAGAATTGCCCTTGGCATCGATCTCCTTAATGACGTTATAGTGATCATCATACTCATAGGTCTTGATGTTACCGTTCTCATCGGTATGTTTGATCAAAAGTCCGTTGCAATCGTATACGCGACGGCTGGTCTTGCCGTTTCTGTTGGTGGCGATTCTAGTATCGCCTTCGCAGCATTCGCAGGTATCGTCGCTGTAATCAAAGTAGGATGTGTGATTCAGCGCATCCTTCTGAGTCAGTACACGACCGTAATCGTCATACGTGTTCTCAAAGTAACGGATTCCCTTGGAGTCGGTTCCGGAAACGACTCGGTTTTCCTCATCATACGCATATGTGAGGGAGTTACCGTTAACGTCACGAATAGAGGTGAGCAGATTGTCGGAATAAGTAAGAATGGCTTCTCTGTCTGCATCATCGTATACACGGATCACCTTGCAAGTGGAATCCTTCTCAAGGTAGATTTTCTTGCCGGATACACCGTCGGTAATGGTGATCAAAGTATCAGTGTAGGTGATAAGAGTTTCAAAACCCTGGTGATCTCTGATCTTTGCAAGGTCTCCATTTGCATTGTAGTATTCGGTTCTGGCCGAATTACAATCGATGATATACGGATATTGACGCGAATGGTCTACTGTCAATATGTATCCATTTTTGTCTGCGCTACAACAGGTGAATCTTGTGTAGCAATCATTATCTGCAGTATAACGAGAGAAGATAGAAGGATTGTTATAAACAAGAGCTTCGCTCCCATGCATTTCAATGTGCTTTTCAAAGTTGTGATACCAACCAACGCCAAACAAACCGCAGGCCAACTGCGTAGAGTCGTAATGGGTTTCCAACTTGATACCCTGACCACCAAGCAGGGATATAATTGTGTTATTGAGCATATGAGCACCTGTGTAAACATCAACAGGATCGGCGAACGTGCTGCCCTGAACCTTGTTTATAGGTGTTTCCTCTGCATAGCAGACAACAGTCTGCTTTACTACAATCCTGCAACTAGCTTTAATACCGCTACCATCTCGGGCCGTGGCATAAATATATGCCCGTCCTGCGCCTTTTGCCTCTATAACGCCAGTTGATTCATTAACCGTAACAACCGATCTTCTACTACTGCTCCAACGAACCTTATTGTTTGTAGCATCTTGGGGGCAAACGCTAGCACACAATTGATAAGAGCTTCCTTTATGAAGAGTCAGTTCCGTGTGGTTGATATTCAAATTTTCTACACAAGTTGGGCACGTTACGCTAATATTATATAAACCTACGATACCACTACCATCTTGGGCCGTAGCACGAATTATAGTATTTCCGACGCTTTGCGCATATACCAATCCGCTATGTGGATTAACAGTAGCTATATCTACATTACCGCTACTCCAAATTACGTCCTTGTTCGTTGCATTTTCCGGACAAACGATAGCATTGAGAAATAATGAGTTTCCAACAATCAGCGTTTTATCTTCTGAACTAATAGAAATTGAATTTACGTAAATCATGTTTTTTCTCCTTTCTTAAAACATTTTTTCAACGATAACCTGTTCATTTCGAACAAGATCAAGGTTAAAGGTTGTAACCTCACCCATGTCATCCTCGATTGGATGGCAATTTGTGCCGTACTGCCAGATTGCGATTTCTGCTCTCGTAAGAGCGGAAGGTGCATAAGGCATCCAGTTGTCGGGGTGGATGAGATGGGAGGTGGTGATACCGTTGTATTCCTCGACAGTAGGTGATACAGCCCAAATCATGCAGTTCTTGAAAGTATCCTTGTCAGTCTGCATGCCTCTGCTGAACTCACGGTCAAATGCAAACCTTGCATCGGTGTTTGCCTTAAAGCCGGGAGTAAAGCCCTCTACCATAAGAGCCTTGGCAAAGCCTCTCATAAAGTCACGACTTGCATTTTCGTTTTCGCCTATGTCAAGGAAAATAACGGTTCCCTCGGGAATGCCGAGTTCAATCGAAAGGATACCGATCTTCTTCGCAAGAATCATACCCTGTTCTTTTGTCTGCTTTTCTCCATTGTCTGCATAGATAGGCGCGATCTTGCAGCCCTTGCGATGAAGGAAAAGGATCTCATCCTTTGTGAGACAGTTTTCGCCGGTCAGGTATCTTCCGTAGAAGTTTGGGTAGATTTTGTTGCGAACGATCCAATCAAATTCCTCAATGTTGTTCTGAAGAAGGTCGTTAGCCTGAATCTTGGAATCGACACCGAAGAGGAGTCGATTGACAGACTTGGCAACCATAGGTTCTGATATAGATGTCTTGGTGACATCATTCTCATCAATAATGTTTTTGGTTTTGTAAGCATTTCTACATGCCATAATTTTAAATCTCCTGCTTGTCAATAAGTTTTGTTTTTGCAGCTGCAAGCTAAGTATAAGCCTTAATCGTGACAACTACTGTCATCGTTAAAAAATTTTATGCAGTTTTCGTATAAATTTTTATGATTTGAGAGAGAAGGGCATTTTCCTTGTCCGTAAGTTGGTCTTTCACAAGCTCTTGTATCTTTGAAAGGAGGATAAGCTCATCATCGTGCATATAGGCTCTGTCAAAGCTATAATTTCCGATCACATATATGCCGCCGTCATATTTTCCGCAGCGGATTTGAAGCGGAACATGAAACGCCGCTTGCAGCTCTAATATGTCCCGTTGAATAGTTCTGGTGGAAACGCCGAACAGCCCTGCCAGCTGAGGCATCGTTGCCTTACGTACTTTGCAGAGATATTTTAATATTTCCAGTCTTCTCTCTGCTGTTCCCATCAGATCCTCCTTTCTGTGAAATAAAAAAGCACGACAAATAGCTTGAATGGCTACTTGTCATGCTCATATGTTAAACATCGTGCTATGTACTAAGTGCTATGTATGGTTATCCCCTCTCTTTGGAGACTCATTTGATTTATGTCAAATGTATTTCTGCTAACCGTTACCGCTAATAAATTCTTGCAATTCTGACATTTTATAACTATATCAGCGGTATTTTCATTGTCGGCTGATAATTTATCAAGCATTATAACTTTATTTGAATCACAAGCTCTCCGGGTACAAATGGGGCAAGAATATCGTATCATTTTATATCTCCTTAAATTTTTGTAAAGCTACGGCATACCGTCAAATTGCGACTGCTTATACCAGCAAATGTAAATAACTGTAAATTTATTATACACCTTTTTTTGTTTTTGTCAATAAAAAACCAAAAAATTCCAAAATTTTACGAAAATTTCATAAATAATGTATACAATTTCTGCCTCCACCTTCCGAAATTATTATGTCGACATTGGCGTAGGTCATTCCCATGAGTCATGCCGTCGCCGCGGGCGATCTCGGTCATGTTGTCGAAGGTGTCGTAAGAATAGGAAACGTGGGCAAGTGTGTTGTTATTGGCGTCCTTGCTTGTCACCTTGGTGGTTCTGCCGGAGTCGTCATACTCGTAGGCGGTCTTGTTACCGCAGCGGTCGATAACCTCACTGTTGCGGGAGGTGTCGCCGTCAACCGTGTAGGCGGTCTTATTTCCGCGTGCGTCGGTCTCCTCAATATAGGTTGTTACCCGAATCGTCGCCTGCCATACACTCATCGTCGTCGTTGAATTTGAATGATCGGTAGATGGTGCCAAATTCACCGTCGGTAAACGTGGTCTCGGTCAGCGCATTACCGTATCTGTCCTTTGCCTCGTAGAAGGTGGGAGTAGTGACGGTGTCGGTGGACTCGATGGCTTCGTCGTCCGCGCCGCCGCTGCTTTTCAGAACAAAATCGGATGCTGCAAGGTCGTATTAGCACGAACCTTTGAGTCCACTACGAATAGAAGATTTTCCACCCTGGGAGCAGACTGTTTTTCTGCGATAGGGGGATCATCTTCTTTGGTATAAGTCATATCCATATACCTCCTTTCTTCTTTGGCTGTTGTTTTTTGCAGCTGCAAGCTAAGTATAAGCCTAAACCGTGACAACTACTGTCTTGGTTAAAATTGTAAACTTTTATATTTTCGGTTGAAAATGATTGACTTTATCTTATGCAAGGTTTATAATGGTATTGATATCCAAAACATTAAAAATCCAAAGGAGGATTTTATGAAAAAGGCTATTGCTTTGTTGCTGTCTGTTATTCTGACGCTTGTCGTATTCAGTGGATGTAATAATACCTCATCTACCGAAACTACAGAAAACACAAGTGAGGAGTCGACAGAGAGTACGTCCGAGGAAACTACCGAATACTTGACCGATGAGAAGAATCTTGTGAATGATAACTATTCATCAAAGCCTTTTGTGAATATTGAAGAAACAGACGCTTCTTTATCTAAGGATGAGCTGCAGTCGATCATTTCTAACGTGCCTTGTGACAAGTACGAGGTTTATCCTGATCTGCATAATGTCCCTCTCACGGCTACACTGTATAAAAACGGGGAAGTTATCTCTATTAATGTTGGCGATAATCGGCTGATAGGAATGATGAATCTATATAATAACGCGCTTTATAATATGCAGTATGGCTACTCGCAGGGCTTATTGAATATAGAGACTATCGAAGAAGTCAAAAACGAGGAATTCAGACTTGTGCTGACGTATACTCAAAAAGAAGTGACGGTTCCGCGTCTTTATTATGAAACGGTAAGGTATGATACGATCATCATAACTAACGATTATTTCTATGTGTTCGCGCACGATCAACCTGGCTATGAGGGCGAAGAGGATAGGTACCCATTCTTCGCGATGCTTCACGCTCCGCTTTTTAATAATGATGGGTGGCTTGATTTGTTTGGTTTCTGATTGTTTTGCTCTATTTCGCAATATTTTTACCTGAAATATTTTAAAGTAGGGGCCGCCTTAAGGCGGCCCCTTTGAAAACGGTTGTAAGAATCACGCCGCTTTCGAAAATTCGAACATTTTTGACGAGCTCATATGCCAAATTTGATTTCTGCGATCGTCAAAGCGACAAATTATATTTATCACACTTGCTTTTCTTGGATCACGAGAGTGGTACAGTCTGATTTTGATTAGATTGCAAGCTATGAATCTACTGATATATCAGGCAAAAGAGGAAATCACTGACATTCCTCGTAGATACTGTATGCATCTGCCATCGTTAGGGTTAGGGGCAACTCTATATCCCAAATCTCGCCGTTTTTATACACCTTCCAAGTTTTTTCGTTATCAGAGCCGCGAAACGTTTTATCGCCACCAGTTACTTCGTCGGTGTTAGCAATAACTATACCGTTAGGATGTATCCTCTTACTTAACCAATATGCTATGTTGTTATAGGCTAATCCTCCGGCTACTTCACACGCAGTCATCATAATAAAGCGGATCTTGGTATTTATGGGCAAATTTTCAATATCGTATTTTGATATAATTTGAGACTGTGCCCCGCTATTTATTTGACCAACCAAACTGTTCGGACCTCCGTGTGTATGCACAATCATACATTCGTTGGTTTCTCGCCAACAAGTTTCGAAACTCGATATCGTTGTCGGAGTTTCAACCGTGTAACTTCCCGTGCAACCAAAGGCATTTGCCATATCTGCGCCCATGGTATCAGAAGAAACAATCCAGCCATCAGCAATACAACTTACAACTGTGACTTTTGGAGCATTGGCATTAACTTCGGGAACATAAACAGTACACTCTCCGGCATTGCCGTTTTCCCACCAGTCATATGCATATAGCGTTGCAGTCCCGCTACCAACAGGGGAAATGGTATGATATCTCTGATCCCCGTGGAAACCTGAGTATGTATCGATAACGTCATGATCAAAGCTATGCCAGAGAACCTTTTGCTCGTTTGCAGATGCCGGTGATATGTTGACATAAACATTTCTGAGAGGATCAACTCCGGCAACGTCTACAAACGTGTTGGGCGTAGTGGGCAGCTCATAAGTCTTGCCCTGTTCCAGAATGATAGATGAAGGCGTTATAGTAACGGAGTCTGCCAATACTCTTTCAGTTACTACTAACGTATAGCTTCCGGTGTTAGATTTCGCCTCGGTAACCCGAATATAATACGTGGTGTTGCGATCCAGCTTGTGGTAAATCCTGAAATTAGCCTTACCGCATTCCGTACGATCATCGACTCTGACAATCTGGTTGCCGCAGTCATCGTACAGGGTGCCAACAGTGTCCAAAGATCCTGTCGTGTAGATAGAGTAATACTTGCTCTGGGGAATGGTGATTTTAAACCACTGTGCCATTCTGGCATAGGCAATGTTGCCGCTTGTCAGACTCTCCACTTCAATTTCCTGCGCTGACTCCATAGAGGTGTTTGTCGGGGGAGGGGTAGGGGCATCACACATGTTTCTTGCGTTGGCATTAGTAGATGCCGCGGCAACACCGATTTCATCGGACATCGCGATCTTTCCGACAAACGGATTGATACTTTCAGGTGTTCGCACTCTCTCAACGCAATCCAGGTACTTGATAAATGCCAGCTGCGTCATGTTCATTCTTGTGTTAAACGTATGACCGTCATCGTCACACGATTCTATGGTGGCTCCTACGTATAGTCTCATATCTGCGCCGGCACAGAATTTTCATAATTTCGTGTCTTCGTTCAGCAACCCCCATACAAGCCTCACCTCCATTCCGACACTATTCTAAAGCTTAACCAGGACAACTACTGTCATGTTTAAAAATATCATGGAGGATCTTTGTAAACGTTAATTGAGCGGTGCAGAAGAGAAGTGGAGATTAACCGTGTGTCTCCATATATAAAGTGAGTGGCGGACGAATTGTCCGCCACTCACTTTGCAATAATATTGCAAAAATTATATAAAAATATTATTTCTTTGATTTATTCAGTGTCTAATTTTCTTCATTTCTCGCTTATATTTATAATAACTATTCCTTGAACAGCCGCAGAGCTTAAGGACATCAGGATCCTCAAGGCGACCGTCGAAGTATTTGGAGTGCTTTTTGATACAGAGCAGAAAGAGCCCCCAACAGAGTATAACTGTTGGGGATAAGGGTTATTTGGTTTCCAAAAAATCAGTTGCAACGTCTTTCAAGTGGACGATATCCAACTGATTTCGATTGCAAAGCTCTACTAATCGCTCGATATCCTTGATGTTTGCCGAAAGGTCCGGTATGGATTCCAGGACAGTGGTTTCCATATCGTACTCCTCGACAGCAGCGATTCCAAATCCAACTCGTGTAGCCGCTTTGTTGTGGTATGTGTTCCGGACAACTATGTACTTGTACGTCATTTGCCTTTCTCCTTTCTCCCAAAATGTTTTTTATAGTTGTCAGTCGGGAGATGGAACACAGGGATTGAGGTTTTCAAGGTTAATACCCAGAGCGGTCGAAATGCTGAGAATACTCGACAGCTTGGGATTTGAATCCCCAAGCTCAATTTCCTCCAATCCCTTATAACTCATTCCACAGAGCTCTGCGGCTTTTTCAATGCTCAACCCCAAAGCGTTTCTGCGCTCTCGCACCATTCGAGCGAACTGTTGCGTTTGCGTCATAATATCGCCACCTCTCTGTGATAGTATAATAGGAAATATGTGGAAATACAAAGAACTACAGTTACCAGTTGTGTCGATTTTGTGAACATTGTTATCTTTGTATGCCTACTTGTGCGCCTATTGTACCCGTTGCTGTAAATTAAAATTCATTACTGAGTGCAGTGTAACACATTTTTAAGATAAATTCAATATGTTTTTCTTAAAAAATATAAAAATATTTGATTTTTTTTGGTTTTTTATTGGATATTTAATGATTGTGATTTGGAAATTCAAAAAAGAACTGCCGCGGCGACGCACACGTTGTTTTTGTTACACAAAGAGCGCAACACGAAATTTATCGTGTTGCGCTCTTTGCTGTGGCTGTTTAAATTAGCGGAATACGCCGAAAATGCACATGGTTTCGCCAGACCAAGCGGCTGCTTTAATGTGACTTGACAAGCTTTGTGCAGTCAGGGTGTTGCACACGGGTTTGTTCCAGAGCTTTCTCATTTGGTGTCCTTTCTTAGCGGTTTGAAAATACTTTCAGTTGCGCTATCATTGTATCAAAATAATTTTTGTTTAATCGGTAATATATGGTTTTGCCCTCTTTTCGCACCTCGACTGCTCCTATCCTGGTGAGCAGGGTAATGTGGTGGTAGGCGGTAGAGCCTGAAAAATTGAATACCTTCTCCAAATCCTTGCATGTGACCTCTGTGCGCTCCAATAGCAAATTCAGGATTTGCACACGGCTCTTTTCGCTTAGCGCATCACACAAATCTTCAAGGGGGGGGTGGTTCTTGTCTTTAATAATGGCGTCAATAATAGAAACATAGTCGTGTCCCAAAAGATAAACGGCACCGCTCGTGATAAAAAACAATTGCATATAATACTTATTTACTATGCAAAAAGAGGTGTATAAATCTTGCTCGCTATTCTCCAAAAAGCTCAAATCGGACACTTCTTTTACATTCTTACTCAGCACCTCAAACGTGGTATTATTGTGTGCATCGAGAATGATTTGATAATTCTCTTTATAGTACTCCGTGAGCTTTATTTCCTTTTCCATAAGCTCATACTGAAGCCTTTGGAAATAGGGAGTGGGATCGATAAAGAATTCGTACAGCCTGCTTTTTTCCTCGCTGGAGTACGCGGAAGCCTTTATATGAGAAAACAGCTTGGCAGTAGAGGAGAAGCATTCCTCAAGCTCTTCTTCCGAAAGATCGTACAGATAGAACCGTATCAGGTTTTGACTCAACCTATCAGTGTCGGAAAGCAAGCTTTTGAAATATTCGAAATTAAAGTCAGTGGCAAAAAGATCCTTGTAAGTGTCAAGATAATGTGTCGTAATAAAACAATGGCCATTCTTTATCGCGTGATAAAAAACGTAGAGATCATCTGAAATATCGCCGAAGTGCTGCAAGGTTTCCTTTAAAAATTTAGCGTATGACTCTTTTTGGGTTTTATCCGCGAGAGAATCAACACAAAGCTCGGTATTGAATTTGGCATAGAACAAAAAATTCAGATCATAAAGAAACCCGGGTTCCTTTAAAATTTTGATATTTGGCATTCGTTTCACCTCCTTGTTTTTTAATTTCTTAATACATTATATCACAAAATACAAAAAAATGCAATAGGCTGTCGAAAAAAAATTAATTTTTTTTGAGCTTTTGTAAAATGTTTTATCAAATCTATTGAAATTGATGTCAAAATATGGTATAATTTAGCATCATAAAGTAAAGGGGGAGAAAGACTTGAAAGTATATTTATTGAAAATGCCGTGTCAATCGGTATATGTGATAGAGACCGATTGCCCGATAATCGGCTCGCGGATCACTCTTAAATACGGGCAGCATATAGTGGAGACTGATACGACTGCGACTCCGGACATAAGTATATTGAAGGAGGGTGACGAATATACGGTTACGGTGGGGAGCGTGTCGAAGAAAACATCAAGACCAATTTTTTATTTAAACAGGTTTTTGTTTGAAAATCCCTCCTATTCTTCTGATATGCTGGCTCTGCACGGCGGAGCGGTGGAGCATTGCGGTAAGGCTTATGTATTTTTGGCGGCTACCACCACGGGAAAAACCACGCTTACAAGCTATCTTGTGAGCCAAGGCTGCGGATATATTACCGACGACTGTGTGCTGCTTGAGCGCGCCTCGCTTATGATATATCCTTTTGCAAAGCCGCTCCATTTGCGCGCGGGCGGTGTAGAGGTCTTAAAGAAATATAATGCACTCCCACCAAGCCTGGAGCTTCTGTCCGAACAGGAGGGGAATGACCGTTACGTATACACTCCGCAAAATAGCGTTGAAAAGCCACTGCCGCTGGGTGAGATATTTTTCATTGAGCGAACAGAATCAGAAAATTCGGTTTTTCAAATGACGGGCGCGGAAAAAATAGCGGCGCTGATGAGATCGCCCATAACTGTCTATCCCGTTACCGCCGACTATTTGCATTTTTTGAGTAAGCTTGGACGGGAGTTTGGCAAGCGGCTAAAATATTGCGACATGAATTTTGTTAAAGAGGTGATAGAGAACTATGAACGCTGAGCTTTTGAAAAGCATTATGACTTTAAGGCTTAAAAGTGGGGCTGACGTTGATATTACCGTGACAGGCGTGAGTATGGAGCCTTCACTGCACGAGGGCGACGTTGTAACGGTAAGGCGGGCAGACTCGTATAATGTAGGGGATATATTGGTATTTCGCTACAAGAGCGGCGAGCTGCTCATTCACAGGCTGTTACATATCAAGGACGGCAGATATTTCTGCAAGGGGGACAATGCCCTGAGGCTGGAGGACGTTGAATACGGACAAATTGCGGGCAAGGTCGTAAAGAGAAACGGGGAAGGGCCCCCCGCGCTTACGACCGTGGGGCTTGAGCTGTCCTACCTTATCAGCCGTGTTTTCAGGAAAAGCGGCTATGATGCAACCCAAACGAAACAAAGCGGTGTATACCGTTTTTATAAACAATATATAAATCAAACGGAGGACAAAACAATGACTTATCAAAAAAGCAAAGCAATGGACTACATTTCCGCAGACGATACCTCGCTGGCGGTATTTGACCCCGAGAGCGGAGATACTCACTTTTACAACGAGACGGGTGTTGACATCCTCGGCTGTATGGACGAGCCTGTTACCTTGGATGAACTGTTGGACAAGCTGTGTGAAATTTATGATGCCACTCCCGAGGACATCAGGGCAGACGTAGAGGATTTTTTGGCAGATTGTATAACAAAGAACGTAGTAATAGTGCGATGAAATTCAAGACAGTATATACAGAGATAACGAACAGGTGCAATCTGAATTGCGCCACCTGCTACAATCGCTCGGGGCTTAATAGGCTCACGCAGGAGATGTCCTTGGAGCAGATAAAGCATATAATGAAGCTCGGCTCCGACTACGGTGCTACGCGCTTTCTGTTTTCGGGCGGCGAGCCGTCTTTGCATTCGAACTTTCACGGTCTGCTTGAGCTTATTGACCGATATCCGCAATTCAGCTTCGGTTTTGTAACGAATGGAACTGTACACGATGGGGAATGGATAGATTTTTTGAATTCTCACGACAATATTACGGTGCAGGTAAGTCTGGACGGAGCTGACGAGAAATCCAACCAATTAACGCGCGGGGAAAACAATTTTGCAAGGGCGGTGGAGTTTGTAAAAAAGCTTCACCTACCGACGGGGAAGCCGCTTTTGAAAATGGTTATCTCGCAAGGTAATTTTTACTGTGCGGAGGATTTTTATCACCTCGCACTGTCGCTTGGATGCGTGCCCGAGCTTGCATTTATCTATAAATCGGGAAACGGCTCGGATAATTGGGATAGCAAGGCTCTTTCCCCTCAACAAAAGCTTTCGATTTTGCGAATGGTAAAGTCCTTGAACGAAAAGCACGGCGTTGAGGCGTATTTGCCGAAATGTACTGTGCGTTGCCCGTATTCGGTAGATGCCGAGAATATGTCTGTGTGCATTAAGGTCAACGGTGATATTCAGCCCTGCCAGACATTATATTCTGATGACTTTTCTATTGGAAACATTTTTGATTTCAATGCAAAGGAGGTGGAAAAGAGGGTTGAAGCGTTGGTTTCTCTTGCTAAGCAGCGATTATACTGCGATTACGGATGCGAGCGATGTATGTTGCGCTCGGCGTGCGGCAAGGGATGTATGGCGGAGGCGGTAAATAATTTTGGAGATCCGCTTGCAAGTGACGGCAACTGTACCTTTAGAAAACTGCAATTTCTGGATACATACGTCAAATCACATAATAAATAGGAAGGAAACAAAATGGACAACAAAAAAATAGTTGAATTGTTAGCGGGAGAATTGGAAATCTCGCCCGCAGAGCTTGAAAATTACAAATCCGAATTGAACGAGATAGGACTTACGTCCTTGAAATTCATTTCATTTATCGTTAAGTTGGAGGAAAAGTTTGATATTGAGATACTTGACAGTGATCTTTTAATGGATAACTTTATAACGATTGACAAGCTGTTCGGTACGCTGAAAAAGTATTTTTCGGAGCCGCAGGTGACAAAAAAGTGCTTGATACTTGATGCTGACGGAGTTCTTTGGAAGGGTATCAGCGGAGAGGATGATATCGTCATTGACGTGGAGGTGCTGGCTTTTCAGTCAGTACTAAAGGATTTGTACCGCCGCGGTGTGCTGTTATGTATTTGCAGTAAGAATGAGAATTTTTTAATCGAGCGGTCGCTGGAGCATCCGAAGATGCTGCTCACAAAGGAGAATTTTGCTTGCATAACTGCCAATAGAAATGATAAGGTGACTAATATTCGTGCTATATCGGACGAGCTTAATATGACCTTGGACGCTATGGCTTTTGTGGACGACAGCGATTATGAGCTTGGATTTGTCGGTATAAATTTACCGGAGGTGGAGTGTATTAAGCTCGATTATTCGGATAGCTCCGTAATTGAGCGTATTACATCGATATTTTCAGATGTTCAGCCGACATCCGATTTGAATAGGACTCAGCTGTATCACGAGCAAAAGGAGCGTGAGAAGGATAAACTAAGATTTACTTCGCCAGAGGAATATAATTCGTCACTGATGACAAGGGTGAGGGTAGCGCGGGCGGAGCTTGCTCAATGCGCAAGGCTTTCCGAGCTTTCTTCGCGCACGCATCAATTCAATCTGTCCGCGAAAAGCTACACCGAGGATGAATTGCAAAGGATGCTTGCGAACGAGGCGTGTGATATATTTGTCCTTGATGCAGCTGATAAATACGGCGATATGGGAATTGTTGGAATGGCGGTTTTGAGAGATAACGTAATAGAAGCCTTTATGCTGTCATGCCGTGTTTTTGACCGCGGATTTGATTATATGCTGCTGGATGCTGTCAAATCGGCATCTGCGCAGCAGATAAGCGGAATTTATACAGCGACGGAGAAAAACAAAAGGTTTGCCGATTTTTACAAAAGCAACGGGGTAGCAACGGTATGAGAGTAGAGCAAATAGTGGAGGGGGTGCGAGCTTGTGCGCGTGGGGGAGAGCCCAAACCCGAAATAACGGCTATTTTGAAGGCGCATAAATGCCATCCGTTATTAAAGCAAACTAATTCTCAGGCAGATATGATGGAGAGAGCCGTTAATATTTCGGCGGTAAAGGAAAGATACCGCGCGTGCGAATTTTTCTTTAAAAACGCGGAGTTCCCGTATGCGGTGGTCAAGGGTGCGGTACTGTCCGAGGCAGTTTGCAACGACCCGTTCCGCCGAGTGTCGGGAGATGTTGACATTCTGATAAACCGTCGGGATGCTGACAAAGCCAAGCGCCTGCTAAGGGAGAGCGGCTTTGTTCAGGGGCGAGTGACGGACGGGAGAATAGTACCTTTTGCGCGCAAGGAAATACTGTTTTATTCGTCCGCAAGCCATCAGACCGCGCCGTATATTAAAAAAACACATAGCTTGCTTTGCCCGTACGTCAACGTGGATGTGAATATGGATATTTTATGGGGTGAGAGCGAAGAACGCGCGGATATGGATCATGTGCTATCCGAAAGAGAAAAATACGCTCTGCTTGAAGTGGATTTTTATAAACTGAAGCCCGAAATGGAATTTATAGCACTGTGCCTGCACCACTATAAGGATATGAATTCTATATATCTGCTCTCGCTCGGCGGATTGTCGTTGGGATGCCTTTGCGATATCTATTTTTACGTTAAAAACGTGACGCCGTCCGTACGTCAGATTGTTCGGATATCCTCCGAATTGAATGTGGGACGTTACGTGTACGTGTGTCTGAAGCATACTATGGAGATATTTTTGGATCCTATTCTGACTCCTTATATAGAGGCATTGGAGCAAGAGCGTGACGATGCCTTGCTAAATGGGTTCGGACTTAATGACATCGAGCGAAAGCAGTGGGATATTCCTTTGGCGGCAAGGATTTTTCATCCTGACCTGCCGGGATATATGAGAAAATTCTTGACTGATGCTGACTTGAAAAAAATACAAACGAACCGCGAAAATATGTAAAACGGGAGATTTATAAAAAACTTATGAACAAGAAAAACAAAAAGAAAATAAATTGGGGACGAGCCTTGAAAAACAACTGCTATATGCTGGGACTTATAGCCAAGGCGTGTCCGGGTGTGTTGGTAGTAACGTTTGTTTCGGCAGTTCTCGGAGCTATAAACTCATTCCTGCTAAACACCTATCTTTACAAGTATGCGCTCAATGCATTACAGGAGGGCAAGGAGTTAAGGGTTATCATTATAACGCTTGCATGTATGTTTACATACACGCTGGTGTATGTGATCTACAGGAATATAGCGGGGTGCTATCTTGAGCTAAGACACTCAAGGGTTGAGGTATATATTCAGAATCTGCTCCAGAAGAAGGCTGTCGAGGTGGATCTCGCTTGCTTTGATAACTCTGCTTTTTATGACACCTACGTAAAAGCCACCGGTGATGCGACAAACAGAGCATATACCGTTATGAACAATGTTGCGGATGTTATTTGGATAACGGTCAATCTTATAGGAGTGGGTTATTTAATAATCACTATTGACCCGATATTCTTGCTCGTCGCATTTCTGCCTCTGTTTTATACGTTGCTTATAGGCAAAAAGCGCAACCGCCTCAGATACGAATACGATATGCAGAACAGGGAGGTTGCAAGGCAGCGCGACTATGTGCGCCGTACATTTTATCTCAGCGATTTTTCAAAAGAAATGCGCTTGACAGAAATGTGGAAGGTTATGTTCCGCCGTATGCATTCCAGCGTTGATGAGTTGAAGGGTATAGTTAAAAAGTACGGCTACAAGATGATGTTTTTCCGCTATATGTTTGATTTCGTTTTCGATATCGTGGTTTATTCAGGCTCTATAACGATTGCAGCCTATAAAACGCTGGTAGCAAAAAATATGCTTTTGGGAGATTGCTTTGTTATCATAAATTCCATTACCAACGTGGCGAGCAGTGTCAATCATATAGGCAACGTATTTTTTAAGCTGGATGAAAACTCTCTGTATGTTGACAATCTCCGTGCTTTTTTGGAGTACGAGGTGCATATCGCAGAGGATGCGAATGCTCCTTGTGTTCCGAATTTTGAAAAGCTTGAGCTTAAGGGCCTGTCCTTCAGATACGACGGACAGACCTCGGCGGCACTGTCAAATGTTGATCTAACAGTGCATAGGGGAGATAGAATAGCTATCGTAGGACACAACGGCGCAGGCAAGACAACACTTATAAAACTGTTACAGCGCTTGTACGATCCAAGCGATGGAGAGATACTTCTAAACGGAGAAAATATCAAGAATTACCGTTTATCATCATACCGTGAGCTGTTCGGAACGGTATTTCAGGATTACCGTCTCTTTGCAACCACCATTGCCGAGAACGTAATGCTGCGCGGTAATATTACGGATGATGATCGTGAAACGGTTAAGGATGCACTTTTAAAATCAGGTATATATGCAAAGGTTGAGACTTTTCCCGGCAGCGTTGATACGACAGTCACCAAAGAATTTGATGACAGTGGAGCGGTTTTTTCGGGAGGTGAGGCTCAAAAAATATCTATTGCGAGAATTTTTGCAGGAAAGCAGGAGATCGTTATTATGGACGAGCCCACGTCCGCACTTGATCCGATAGCCGAACAGGAAATGTATTGCAATATGTTTGAGGCATGCGAGGGAAAAACGGTCATATTTATTTCACACAGACTTTCAAGTGCCACTATGGCAGACCGTGTATATATGTTTGAAAACGGCAAAATCGTCGAGCAGGGAACACATAGCGAATTACTGAAGATGAACGGAAAATATGCCGATATGTGGCACAAGCAGGCTGATACCTATGCGGATACAGAGGAGGTGACGGTATGAGCAAGAAAGATAAAAAGCAAAGGCGCAACCCAATAAAGGTTTCAAAAAATTTGTGGTTTATGCTCAAGTACTCATTCAAATACGCTCCGTCATATACGGTAGTGACTCTTTGTGAGGCGCTTGGGCGCGCCGCGTGGCATATTATAAGCATACTCTTTACGAAATACATATTTGATGCCATTGAGTCGGGCACGGATTTCAAAACCGTGTTGTTCTGGATATTGACAGTTGCAGGATACAATGCAGTGTTTGAGTTGTTCAACAAGTGGCGGCTTGAGGTTTACGTTCCCAAGGTGAGGCTGATCCTCCACGAAGGAATACAAACCGAGCTATACAAAAAAGCGCGTCGGCTTGATCAGAGCTGTTATGACGATCCCGAGTTCTATAATGATTTTATCTGGGCGATCCGCGAATCTGACAGCCGCACCGTGCAGATAATGGAAAACTTCAGTATCTTTATAAACCGCGTTATATCCAGCATAGTAATACTCGGCTTACTTGCATCAATGGATATTGTTGTGGCTGTTGTCCTTTTGATATCCGTAAGCTTGGGATTTGTTATTAAAAACAAGCTCAACAAAGCTCAATACAATAAGAGGCTTGAAATGAATCCCATTGATCGCAAGCTGGGATATATCGGGCGTGTATTCTATCTGCAGGATTATTCCAAGGAGCTTCGACAGGGTGGCATTGCAAATCATTTGATGAATGATTATAAAACGACTACCGATACCAAGGTTGCTTGTATAAAAAAGCATATGGGAAAAATATTTGGGCTGTCACTTATCTCGTCAATGCTTACAAATATTATCCCGTCTGTAGGAGTAACAAGCTACCTTATCGTGCGGTATATACTTGATACATCACTTTCGCTTGGAAGCTTCTCGGCAAGCATCAATGCGAGCTTTAAGCTATATTGGACAATTAGCGATATCGGAAATTATCTTAACGCATTTAACGACCATAGCCTCTATATCGAACGTGTCAGAAAGTTTATTGAGTATGAACCGAAGATCAAGGGCGAGGATGTTAACGTGCCTTCGTTTGAGTCACTTACCATAAGAAATCTTGATTTTGCCTATCCGTTTACGAGGGATAGTAAAAAAACGTTGAGTAATCTCAATATTGAAATAAAAAAAGGCGAAAAGATCGCCTTTGTGGGATATAACGGAGCAGGTAAAACTACTCTTATCAAGCTTATTATGAGGCTGTATGACACTACGGGAGGGGAAATTCTATACAACGGACGAAATATTACCGAGTATGCTCCTGATAAGTACCGCGAACACATCGGAGCGGTGTTCCAGGATTACAGAGTTTTTGCCGCAACCGTTGCGGAAAACGTAATGGGCGGAGAATATACGGATACGGATGAGGAAGCGGTTATGTATGCCTTAAGAGCGGCTTCGTTTGACGGTAAGCTGGAGCAGTTGCCAAACGGAATACATTCGCAGCTTACGACGGAGTTCAGCAAGGACGGGGTAGGTCTTTCGGGCGGCGAATCTCAAAAGATTGCCATAGCACGAGTTTTTGCAAGACCGTTTGAGCTTATTATTATGGATGAGCCGTCCAGCGCACTTGATCCTATCGCCGAGTATGAGTTGAACCAATCCATCCTTAAAAATGCAGAGGGTAGAACAGTAATATTTATTTCGCACCGACTTTCCACAACGCGCATGGCTGATAGAATATATATGTTTGATAACGGGGAGATAGTGGAATGCGGTTCCCATGACGAATTGATGCTTCAGGACGGAAAGTATGCCGAGATGTATCGAATACAAGCTAAAAAGTACAAGGAGAAAAATCATGTCTAATAAAGTCGTATTGCCATACACCGAAGAAAATTTACCGTTTACTGCATATCAAGTTAGGGGGTATGAAATAGGAACATTACTTGCCGGCGGAAAGGATATTTGGCCGTATTTATACAGCTTCTTTATCAACATATTTATGTCGCCGCGAAATGTGCCGGGAAAATTCAATTTCACCTTTGATCGTATGTCTTGGTTTCGAGATTGCGGCGTGTTTACAAACCGAGGCGTAAAATTCGATGTTGATGAGCTGGACACAACGGAAAAATATGTGGGGCTCATCAAAGAGCAAATTGAGTTAGGTTGGTATCCTTTGGGTTACTTCGACGAATTTTATGTGCCTAATAAGTATTCTTATAATCGACGTCATTTCAAGCATACATTTTATATATATGGGTTTGACGACGACGAGGGAGTATTCTTAATGGTCGGATATACCGAAAACAGTAAATTTGAAAAATATAAGGTTCCGTATGAGAATTTTTATTATGCATGCCGCGAGTACGGAACGAGAGGGCTGGAATTTGTATACCCTGAGCCGAATGCCAAATTTGAATTTGATCTTGCAAGATGCTGTGATGAATTGAGAGAATATCTGGAAGGGGTATATACCGGTCCGTTTTCTTGGAAATTTGATTCCCATGGCGTAAATGCAGTAAAGGGCTTTTACGAGTATACGCTCCACCAAATTGAAGCCGAAGAATACTTAGATATCCGAAATAGCCGCTTCTTTATGGAATACGCGGAATTTATGTTGAAGCGATTGGATTTCTTGTTCGGAAACGGTTATATAACTACAGATTTTTCAAAGGAATATGCAGAAGTCGCAAAGTTATACAATAAAGTCCACCTACTATACATCAAATTCAATTTCACAAAGAACATTGGTATGAAAGATGCTTTCACCAATATATTTGACAGCATATTCAAAATCGAATCCGGACTGTTTCCAAGTTTATTGAGGGAATTGGAACAAGCGCTAAAGCGTGAGCGCAGTCCCGTTTTCATAGGATGAAAAATGTATGTGTTGACCTTGACAAACGATTTCTTTTTTGATATGATATTAGACACAGTGATTTACTAATATATTGGGAGGCTTTTATGCTGTCATTTGAATGTGATTATAATACGGGTGCGCACCCCAAAATTTTAGAGGCGCTTGTGCGCACGAATATGGAGCCTTGTCCGGGATACGGTAACGATATTTACACCGCGCAGGCTCGCGAAAAAATACGCTCCGCGTGCGGCAGGGAGGACGCAGACGTGCGCTTCCTTGTGGGTGGCACGCAGACCAACCGTATTGTTATCGATTCAATGTTGAAAAATTATGAGGGCGTGATCGCCGCGACAACGGGACATATCAGCGCTCACGAGGCGGGTGCTATCGAGGCATCGGGACACAAGGTGCTGACCGTCCCCGGATATGACGGAAAGCTTCACGCCGCGGACGTTGAAAAGCTGATATCGAGCTTTTATGCTGACGGCTCGCACGACCATATGGTTTTCCCGGGAATGGTGTATATCTCTCACCCTACCGAGTACGGCACGCTTTACACGCTTGACGAATTGAAACAGCTTTCCGCTCTTTGCCACCGCCACTCGCTACCGCTCTTCCTTGACGGCGCGCGGCTGGGCTATGGGCTTATGAGCCTTGATACCGACGTAACGCTGCAGGATATCGCGCAGCTTTGCGATGTCTTTTACATTGGCGGCACTAAAGTAGGCGCACTTTGCGGTGAGGCGGTGGTCTTTACCCACAGCAACGCCCCCGCGCACTTTTTCACCACAGTAAAGCAAAACGGCGCACTGCTTGCAAAGGGCCGACTGCTCGGAATTCAGTTTGCCACACTTTTTGAGGACGGTCTTTATTTTGAAATAAGCAAGAACGCCATCGACCGCACCGAGGACCTCAAAAAGCTTTTCCGCGAAAAGGGATATCCCTTCTTTAAAAACTCGCCTACCAATCAGCAGTTTATCGTACTTTCGGATGAAAAGATAGCGGAACTCTCACCCCTCGTGCGCTTTGAGATCTGGGAGAGAGTAGACGACACCCATTGTGCCGTCCGCTTCGCCACCAGCTGGGCGACCACGAAAGAAGATATTGAAAATTTGAGGGCAATCATTTAATCGGATATACAGCCGGAAATAAAATAAAGGAGCAGAGAATTCTGCTCCTTTTTGTGTTGATTTCCGCATTTGCGGAAATATTCTTTTTATTGAAACGGGAGCAGCAAGCCGCTCCCCTACGGTGATAGAGAAATTTTACACGTTATTTAATACCAACAAAGAATTACAAACCATATTGGTATATAATAACGTAATAATTTTGACGGTAGGGGACGACTGCTTTCGCAGAAAGCGGTCGGCGTCCCGATATATCGCAAAAAGCATAGAGATGTTTTATGTTATTATACAATGAAAAAATCATACCGTAGGGGCGACCTGCGGTCGCCCGCCGTGATATCGTAAAACCATATAGATGTTTTCCGTTGTCACACAACGAAAAATAACACAACGTCGTAGGGCGGATTCCATATCCGCCCGTTTTGACGGCGTGGTTGTGTCGGGCGCATATAGAATGCGCTCCTACGGTGTGGGAAAACAGAGAATAAAGAATAATTAAGGAAGATTGCCGCCTCGGCGGCAATCTTCCTTAGAAGCTCCACATTATTTCGCCCGTTTTTTGCCGTTGATATTGTGGATAATGATAAACGCCGCAAGGATGAGCGCGATGCTTCCAAGTATCACGGCATACATTACGGGAACTGAAATTTCCTTGTCAAACAAGTAGATATTGCAGTCCACCGTGTCGCGGAGGGCGGTGATGACTTGGTCGGGAAGTCCCGATTCCTCCATTTCCCTGAAGGCAGGGTTCATAGCGTGGTTGCGGATAAGGGAGGTACCGTATGTCCCGGGGAGGAACATCAAGACGTTTCTGAGTCCCTCGGAGAACTGCGACATAGGCATATACGCGCCGCATACAAAGCCGTAAACCGAGCTTATAATACTTCCGACTGCTGAGATCTGTCCCTGTGTGGACAGGAAAATATTTATCAGCGAGGACAGTGCCGTGCCGAAAAGCACGAGCAGAAATACGTCACTCACGATAAGCAGAATATCTGTCAGTGTGAAATACCAGCCGATAGTTGCGATATAGATAAGGCACGCGGCGGTCGCCACAAGGCATATACACAGCGTGGAGATAAAGGACGCGGCGTAATGGGATATCGCCATGACAGAGCGGCGGACGGGGGATACCGTCAGATCTGTGCGCGCGCCGCTTACCTTGTCCTGAACCGATAACATATTTGAGCAAAACGCCACGGTCACGCAGGAAACTGCGAGCAGGGAAGACATAAGCTGTGCGCCGACAGTTGCATCAAGCAACTCGTCGGGGATGGAAAATCCTGCGGGGAAGCCCGCCGCAAAGCTGTCACGGTATACGTTTGCAAGGAATGTCGCGTAAAGCACCAACAGTATCAGCGGAGTTATGAGGGAGGTAAAAAACATTCCCTTGTCCTTGAAAAACAGCTTGATATTGCGCTTTATGAGTATTCGAAGCGTCATTTTACATCACCTCCCGCAGAGTCGCCCAGACGTTTTCCCGTAACTGTGAGAAAAATATCGTCCATTTTGCCTTTGGTTATTTCAAAGTCTGTGAACACCTCGGGATGAGCAGCAATAAGCCCTGCCGCACTCCCCGTGTTTGGGAGGGAAATGCGCCATGCGTCGCGCAGTCGCTCGTAGGGATATCCGAGAGATGCGGCGAGGGACTCGTCGGTGCCGTAGAGCGTGATATAGTCGCCCGCGTAAGTGTTTTTGAGCTGAAGCGGTGTACCCTCGGCGGCGATTTTACCGCTGTCGATTATAACGACGTAATCCGCGTCGGAGGCTTCCTCCATATAGTGCGTGGTGAGAAAGACGGTAACGCCTTCGTTGCGGCGCAGTGTATTTATCGCGTCCCAAACAATGCGACGAGTGTGAGGATCAAGTCCCGTGGTCGGCTCGTCGAGAATGAGTAGCTCGGGGGAGTGGAGCAGGGCGCGCACGATGTCAATGCGCCGCCGCTGACCGCCCGAGAGCTTACCAACAGGACGGCGCAAGAGGTCCTCGAGTCCGAAAAGTCCTGAAAGGTATGCAAGTCGGTCGGCAAATCCCTTACCGTATATGCCGTAAAGAGCGGCTCGGCTTTCAAGATTATCCTTTACTGTCAAAGGTTTATCCAACACGCAGCCTTGGAATACAACGCCTATTTTGCGCTTGATGCCATCAATGTCGCCGTCAATGCTGTCGCCGCACACCGACACGTGTCCGCTGTCCTTTTTAAGCTGACCGCAGATAATGGAGATAGTGGTGCTTTTGCCCGCGCCGTTGACGCCGAGAAAGGCAAATAGCTCACCGCGCTTTACCTTAAAGCTTAAGTCGCTTACCGCGTGAATATCACCGAAGCTTTTGCTCAGTCCCGATATTTCAATTATATTATTCATGTCAATCATCCCTTCAAATGTCAAGCTCGGGTGGGACGTCTATCTCGTCGGAAACGTATTTGCCGTTCTTTTTACGTTGACGCACGCACTCCGACAAAAGATATTCGATCTGCCCGTTGACCGAGCGGAAATCGTCCTCCGCCCACGCCGCAATAGCCGCATACAGCTTTGGCGAGAGGCGCAGGGGAACTTGCTTTTTTTCTTTATCGTTCATATCAGTACAGGGAGCCGGAGTTCACAACGGGCTGTGCGTCGCGGTTGCCGCATAGGACGACAAGCAGGTTGGAAACCATGGCAGCCTTTCTTTCTTCATCAAGCACAACGGTGTCGTTTTCGTTCAAACGGTTGAGAGCCATTTCCACCATACCGACAGCGCCGTCAACGATCATCTTGCGCGCGTCGATAATAGCGGAAGCCTGCTGACGCTGAAGCATTACAGCGGCGATCTCGGGAGCGTATGCAAGGTAGGTAATGCGCGCCTCAATTATCTCAATTCCCGCGGTGTTTACGCGCTCCTGTATCTCGTCGCGGATGCGCGCGGCAACGATCTCACTTGAGCCGCGGAGGCTGCCTTCGTCGGCAAGTCCGTCACCCGTGGTATCTACGTTGGGGGCAACGTCGTAGGGGTAAATGCGCACGATATTGCGGAGCGCGGTGTCGCACTGCAGGGAAAGGAATTCCTTATAGTTATCAACGTTAAATACTGCCTTTGCGGTATCTACGATACGCCACGTAACGGCTATACCTATCTCAACGGGGTTGCCAAGGCAGTCGTTGATCTTCTGCTTGTTGTTGTTCAGCGTCATGATCTTGAGGGATATCTTTTTGTTAGCGGGAGTGGAAGTAGCCATACCGGTGGCTATGTTTATAGGAGAGGGGGAAACCTTCTTGACGTCGCCGCTTTGATTCAGCTCGGTATCAGCCGCGGGATTTACGCTTGCGCAGAAGGGATTTACATGGAAGAAGCCGTCGCCCTTGATAGTGCCGATATACTTACCGAAAAGGGTGAGAACGAGAGCCTCCTGCGGCTTGAGTATACGCAAGCCGAGCAGTGGGATCCATGCTATGCAGAGAACCACGAGGGAAATTATAAAAAGAATGAAAGAGCCGTTGGTTTCTGCCTGAATTGCGCCCCAAATGATGCCTGCTATAGCTGCAAGCTCGACGATAATGCAGAGGAGCATAACTAACATACCGTGTTTCTTGCCTGTTAAAACTTTTTCGTTCATAATGAACCTCCTTAGGTGTGGTACTATAATTATATCACAATGATATCACTTTGTCAATGGGTTTGAAAAAATTTTGCAGAATTATTTTCCTTCCATAATTAATATAAAAAGCCTTCTTGCGCCACCTTCTGTTGCGCAGAAAGTAGCAAAAATATTACAATAGTAAGGTCGCTGCATACCCATCTCGCCAAGTCCCCGTCGGAGCGACGGCAACTTGCTCAGACGGAGAATACCCTGTGCGGGGAGAATGGTGCATGATTCCTTGATATTAACCGTAGTACTTTGTAACAACTAAAGGTTTATATTTAATATTCCGCCCGAGATCCTTCGCTGCGCCTCGTGGCATTTCGCATAGCGAATGCGGTCATTCTTGAGCGCCTATTTGCAGAGCAAATT
Source organism: Oscillospiraceae bacterium (assembly GCA_015065065.1). Taxonomy (GTDB): domain Bacteria; phylum Bacillota; class Clostridia; order Oscillospirales; family CAG-272; genus CAMEON01. Next base: position 21,276 of record SVQX01000013.1, on the reverse strand, counting down.
CGCGAAGAATCTCGAAGGTCGAGACTTGCTCGAGGATGACACGGGAGGGGAAAGCAAAGTCAAGTTTTAGTTGTTACAAAATAGTAGGGGAGGATATCATCCTCCCGTAATTTTCATGGAAATTTTAATATAAAAGCGGGAGGCTGATAGCCTCCCCTACGGAGTGTTTAGAATAATCCTAAACAAATTTCAAATCTCTTTCAGCGTTACTCCCCTAATAAAATACCAACCACATCAAAAGAAATCCCCTTACGCCTTGGCACAAGGGGAAAATCATATTATCCGAGAGTGATTTTTGCGGTCTGAATTTTCGGCACTACCTCGCGTGCGCCGCCGTCGTACTTGCTGTTACCTGTCATCTCGCGCGTGACGCCCATAAACATAGTGGTTTCAGTACCCTGAATGTCAATGGTATTTCCCTCAACCGTTACAATGCAGTAAAGCGGATCGGTGTAGGAAACTATTTGCTTCATATTAAATACCTTATCCATCAGCTCGCGCGGATATAGGTTGTGGGGCGTGTCAAGCCAATCGTAGGACGCGGAGTTGACGTCAAAATAAAGTATACCGTCCAGCACGCGCAAGTAGTCGCGGTGATGGTGACCGTTGATGCTCATAAGCACGCTGCCGGGACGCTTTTTATTGGCATCGGTAAAGATGCGGCGCACGTCCTCCTGGTTTTTAACTCCGTTGGCACGCTCCAGGCTTGCGTGAGAGATAGTGATACAAGGGTAGGGAGACTCGTCAATGACCTTTTCCAGCCACTCCAGCTGTGCGGGCGGGATGTAGTCGCGTGTCCCGCCGTTTGCGTAGTAGTTGCCAAGACTGTAACGCACGTACTCGTTACCGAGCTTGTAGTAGTTGGTGTTAAGGACTATCATGCGATAGCCGCCGACGTCAAAATAGTAATATTCGTCGGGCATATTGTAAGCCTTGATTACCTCCTCGACGCACAATCCGTCGGTATCGTGATTGCCCAGCACGCCGTATGAGGGAATGTGGAAATTGTTATAGATATCAACGAATTCCCGTGACTCTGCAGGGTTGTGGCAGAGGTCACCGGCGTGGATGATAAAGTCACATCCCGCCTCCTCCGCCTTCTGCTGAATCAGGCGAAGCTCGCGATCGGTATCAACGGGAAAAATGCCGGGACAGTAGTGCAGGTCGGCAAAAAGCATAAATTTCATGGGCTTACTCCTTTAATGTGCTTGTTGTAGACGGTAATTATAACATTTTTGTGCCGAAATGTCAACAGAGGATAGTAAAAATTCTGCTTATCTCAAAAGGTCGAAGTACATCCACAAAACGGAGTACCTGTCCTTGAGATCCTTTGCGTAAAGACGGGCGTCGGAAATCCTTTTCTCGCCGTACATGGCGTTAAAATCATCATAGGACAGCCCGATTTTTTGAGTCAGCTTAAGCATCTGAGCAGACGATGGGCAATCGGCGAGAATATCGCAGATATCCGCCCATTTTTCGCGGTAGACGGCTACTCTGTCAACGTCGTACCAACCAAGGCGGTGTTGCAGGGCAAGCACCTCGTCGGCGACAGAGCCGTAAATTCGGCGGATATTCTGCTCGTATTTTTCGCGTTCAAAGTGAGCAGAGTATGCGTTTATATCCTCGATCTCAAGCAAACGCTCACGCAGTCTTGCCGTTTCAATAGCAGAGTAGCAAACGTCAATGCCGTGAGGAAAATATTTCTCGCCGTGTACAATTCCGACTATCTCGAAATAGTGTGAAAGGTGATGCTCACTGCCTGAGGCAGGACGTGAATTTCCAACGTACGACATAAGAATTCCAACCGCCACCAACGCCTCCATAAGAGCCTTTACCGCTTTACGGTCACGGCGGTTGAGTCCGTCGGCAAGAGAGGCAGTGTCGGCAACTGTCTCGTAGGTAAGGTCCATGACGTAATTGCAAATATACTCACCGTTTACAAGGTGGGAAAGCTTCCAATCGTTCAGACAGGAGTATTTACCGATAATGTCGCCGTATCCCGCCTGTATCATCTCAAACGGAGCGCTTGCAAGGGCGTCCACGTCCGCAATTATAGCTCGGGGAACATTTGCGTTCAGCGTCACCTTCATACCGTCGAGAATAAGCGCCGCGCCATTGGATGCGTATCCGTCCATGGAAGGTGCAGTGGCAACTATGTAATAGGGAAGCCCGTGCTTGTGGCTTACGTGCTTGCAAAGGTCGTTTATAACGCCCGAGCCGACGCCGATAATAAGGTCAGTGCTTGCGGTAACGCGCTCATCCAGCTCGGCGATAGCCTCCTCGTTGGGAACAAGCACACCGCGGCGGTTGTATATAAGGGTGTCGGCAAGTTTATCTCCAAGCGCTACAGTTACCCTCCTGCCGCAAACGTCAAAGGTGTTGCTGTCAGCCACCACAAGAATATCGTTGTATCCCGCCGTGGTGTGGGCAAGCTCGTCAATGGCGTTTTCCTGTATAATAACGTGCTTTATCGGGCAGACGTGGTCCTTGCCGCAGAGGCAGTCCGTCTTGCCGCGCAAAAGGTCATTAATGTTCATTTATAATTCTCCTCGTTTATCAAAGCAAATCCTTTAGGTAATTTTCAAGCCTTGTGTAATCGTCAACGCAGATAAATCCGAAGTCAGACTTGTATACTGACTCGTCGTTGCCGCCAATGCCGTAGTCGTCGCCTGCGAAGATCACCTCGTCGTGGAAAAAGCCATGCTCGGAACAGTATTTATTAAGCGCGTAGTATTTGTCGTAGGGCTTGGGCGCCATGTCAAAGGAGGATGAGCCGCCAACGAAAACGGTGTATTCGGGAAAAGCATCAACCACTCGACTGTATACGCGGCGACGCTTGGAGCGGTCCGGGTCAAAGGCAAGCTTGTCCGAAAGCTTTGCAGTCGTTCCGAGAATGGGGAAGGTAACAGCACCCGAGGGGTGAAATTCCACGAACTCGCCCGAGTATTCGGTGTATCCAAACTCATGTCGTAGTGCTATTATGCGCTCCTTGACTGACTCGCGGTCGCAGGGGAGGGTGAGGTCGTAAACCGTTTCCAAGTCCCCGACAGCCGTGTTGTATCGGCACATTTGCAGCCCGTAATTTCCTATGATGTCAATGGAATACTGTCCCATCTGATCATAAATGCGGCGGCACTGTCCCGCGCCAACCATAAGCAGAGTATAGCCGTGGGCGCGAAGCCGGTCAAGCACCGCTCGGTTTTTCTCATCAAGCTGGGACTTGTGCTGTGTGAGTGTGCCGTCAAGGTCGAAAGCTATAAGACGTGTCATATTTGCTCCTTATAACCGCACGATAATAGAGATATCGCGGGGATTAGGTGACATTTTATTATCAAATTGCGCGGAAGACTATTGATACCGTTAAATTTCGGAGCGCAAATTCATCGTTTTTCCACGCAAACGCAGAAAAACGAGGGGTTCGATTCTTTGAAGTACAGAAATCCAACGGGAATCTGAACCCCCATTTTCGCGGAAAGCTATTGGTGTCGTATACATTTTGCAGCGCAAATTCATCGTTTTTCCACGCAAACGCAGAAAAACGAGGGGCTCGATTCTTTGAAGTACAGAAATCCAACGGGAATCTGAACCCCCATTTGCGCGGAAAGCTATTGGTGTCGCATACATTTTGCAGCGCAAATTCATCGTTTTTCCACGCAAGCGCAGAAAAACGAGGGGCTCGATTCTTTGAAGTACAGAAATCCTATGCGGACACAGAAGTGTCCGCATAGGATTTGGCACCCCCAACGGGAATCGAACCCATAACTGCCCCTTAGGAGGGGGCTGTTATATCCATTTAACTATGGAGGCGTTTTGTAATGCAATAATTATATCACAAACTTTGGCGCAAGTCAAGTCCTTTTAAAAATATGTAGCGCTCAAAAGGCGAATTTCGGCGGTGATTGCGGCAGCTTCCGAAATTTTTATTTTAATACTTGCAAAGTCAGTCACTTTGTGGTACAATGAGTCGATAAATATTGGAGGAGAACGTATAATGCTTAAAAAAATTATCAGAAGAGCGATAGCGTTTGTTTTGACGGCGCTAACTCTTTTTTCTTGTGTTTCGTGCAATATCGACGACACGACCTCGCTTGGTAATCCCAATTACATACAGCTGAGCGAAAAGACTGCTCCCAAGCTCACGGTGAGCGAGCCGAAATGCGATCCTGCAATCGACAAATACGGAAATAATTCTGAGCTGTATTCTCAATGCCGTGTAAATATTTCCGCAAACGGCAGAAAGGGAGATAACCTTCATTGGACTTACCTTGATGCATTTGTAACCGTCTCCATGATGTTCGGCGGCAAGTCTTACGATATTGAGGTAGACCTTGGCGAGATGGGTATAATAGATAATAGGGAATATACTGTAAAATTTAAAACGCCTATATCCGAGAGCGAGATTCTTTCTGGATATGAGGAGGTAAGCGCGCGTAAATATTCGGGATATGTACTGAAAGACGGCGAGGTTCATGATTTCTCGCAGAAGTCGGCAGACAGAGAGATCCTTACTGCCAATAAGGGTGACCCGTGCAACGAATATACTTACACAGAGGATACTTGCCAGAAATGCAGATACTATAAAATTTGGGGCGAAACTCCTCCCGCAGGTCACGATATCGGAGCAAACGGAATTTGCACAAGATGCGGAAAAACAAGTGCGGAGATAAATGCTGATTCGACTGAAACCACCGCGGAAAGCAAAGAGCCATCCTCAGAGGCTGAAACCGAGGGAAAGCTGTATCTTGATATAAAGCATTGGGCGGGGAACTCCTCCGTTGCATGTAAGCCGTCCAGCCTTGGCGAGGAGGACGTAGCGAGGTTCTACGTGAACGACGTATCGCTGATAAATTATATAGTTATCGAGAGCAGCAACGAGCTGGTGGCTAAGCCTAAAACGGCAAGATATCCCGAGGACGAAAACGGACTTGTCGAGATACCTTATACTATCGAGAGCTACGGCGAGGCTGTTATCACGGTTTATATCAACCATAAGGGCGAAGAAGGCTCAACCAAGCTGACTCTGAAGCTTACCGTTTCGGAGCTCGCCGAATAACGGTTTCGGGACACCGCTTGAGGTGTCCCGAATTTTATGTACAAATTTAAATCAAGACGCAAGCCTTGTATATCATCAAAACGAAGTTTTTCATATTCTCGCTCCGTACATGAGGGATTCAGAACCCCCGTTTGCGCGATAGGATAGCATAAACTTATAAGTTGCATGAGCGCAAACTTGCATATCGCGTTGGCAATGCCAACGCTCTTGCGGGGCTCTGAATCGTAAAGTCGTACTAAAAGCAAAAGAGAGGAACGCAGTTCCTCTCTTTTGCTTTTGGCGCGGCATGAGGGATTCGAACCCCCGACCTACTGGTTCGTAGCCAGGCACTCTATCCGGCTGAGCTAATGCCGCAATCTTGCGCTCGTTCCCAAGCACTCGCATATTATACCACAACGCTTTCGGCTTGTCAAGAGGATTTTTAAAAAAAATTAAAGTTTTTTTGCATAATTGCGCCCGTGTCCGACAAAATGCGAAAACATTTTCAAGAGTTTACGAAATTTTAAAAAAATAATTGTTTTTCCTATTGCAACAAATGAAATTTTGTGGTAAAATAGTACCAGAGAAATTGTTTTTCGGAGGACCCTATGAAAGCAGTAATTACAGTAACGGGAAAAGACGGCGTCGGCATCATTGCGCAGGTTGCTACCGAGTGCGCGGCTTGTGATGCCAACATTATGGACATTTCCCAAAGCGTTCTTGAAGATTACTTCGCGATGATAATGCTCGCGGATATAGATAAGCTCAACGTAGACTTCTCGGAGTTTGTGGACAGGCTTGCCGCCCTCGGTCGCGGCAGGGGACTTGAGATCCACACCATGCACGAGGATATTTTCAACACAATGCACCACATCTGAGAGGCTTGAAATGTTAGACACACGCGATATTCTTGAAACAATACAGATGATACGTCAGGAGAATCTTGATATCCGAACCATCACAATGGGTATCTCTCTCTACGACTGTGTCAGCGACGACGAGGACAGGCTTTGCCAAAAAATATACGACAAGATCACTACCCGCGCCGAGCATTTGGTGGAAACGGGCTGTGATATCGAGAAAAAATACGGAATACCGATCGTAAACAAGCGTATTTCCGTAACTCCCGTATCTCTTGTCGGCGGCGCACTTTCGCCCGACGGATATCTGAAGCTTGCGCATACGCTTCAGCGAGCGGCGGAAAATGTGGGAGTCAACTTTATCGGCGGATATTCTGCTTTGGTACACAAGGGAATGACCGCGAGCGCAAAAAATCTTATATCCGTTATCCCGGAGGCGCTGGCACAAACAAGCCTCGTCTGCTCGTCCGTTAACGTGGCTACCACCAAGGCGGGTATCAATATGGACGCTATCCGCTTGATGGGAAGCACCATAAAGCGCACGGCTGTACTGACGGCGGACAATAATTCCATTGGCTGTGCAAAGCTTGTGGTATTCGCAAACGTACCAGAGGACAACCCCTTTATGGCGGGTGCTTTCCACGGAGTCGGTGAGCCTGAAACAGTTATCAATGTCGGAGTTTCCGGTCCCGGAGTTGTCAGCTCGGCAATCGCCAGAGCAGGGGACTGCGACCTTACCGCAATAGCCGAGCTTATCAAGGTGACGGCGTTTAAGATAACACGAGTCGGTCAGCTCGTTGCAACCGAGGCGGCTAACCGCCTTGGCGTACCCTTCGGTATTATCGACCTGTCGCTCGCACCTACTCCCGCAATCGGCGACTCGGTTGCGCATATACTTGAAAATATGGGGCTTGAGGTGTGCGGCGCTCACGGCACGACGGCGGCACTCGCAATGCTCAACGACGCAGTCAAGAAGGGCGGCGTTATGGCGTCCAACCACGTCGGCGGACTTTCGGGCGCATTCATTCCCGTATCCGAGGACGCAGGCATGATAGCCGCAGTTGAAAAGGGCGCTTTGTCCCTTGAAAAGCTGGAGGCTATGACGGCGGTCTGCTCCGTTGGACTTGACATGATTGCCATACCGGGCGATACACCCGAGGAGGTTATTTGCGGAATAATCGCTGATGAGATCTCCATAGGCGTTGCCAATACCAAGACCACCGCAGTGCGAGTTATTCCGGCTGTCGGCAAAAAGGTAGGCGACAGCGTGGACTTCGGAGGATTACTCGGTTACGCTCCGATTATGCCGCTGAACACCTATTCTCCCGCAAAATTTATCAACCGCGGAGGACGTATCCCCGCACCTATCCACAGTCTTAAAAATTGAATAAAATTTAAAAAAATAAGAATAAGAAAGGAAAAAACACTATGAAGGCTATGAAGATTTTTAAGAAGGTCGCTACTGTCGGAGCATCCGTTGCTGCTTTTGGCTCAACCGTGATTGACGCTGCCGATCGCCTTATCCACTACAAGGAGTACAAGGAAGCAAAGAGAAGACGTAAGATCAGAAATATCATTATTGGAGTATGCATTGCGGTTCTTGCTGTTCTGTTTATTCCTTACCGCGTTGTCATCAACCCCAATGGCGAATATGAGATCCGCACACTTCTCCTTAATATCAGCCGTAAGCACCGCACCGATCTTGGTGAGTGCGACGCAAGCTTTGATATTGAGGGCGTTGAGGACGTAGAGGCTGTCGAGGCTGAATAAGACATCATTTGATGCATGGACTTTTTAGTTAAGCTGTTAACTGAAAATTACGACGTGATCGCACAGGCTGTGGGCATTGTGGCCATGGCCTTTGTGATTTTGTCTTTTCAATTCAGGAGCAACACCGTTTGCTTTGCAATGAATCTCATCGGAGGCTGTCTTTTCCTTGCTCATTACGGAATGTTAGGCGCGTGGGGCGGTTGCCTCATGAACGCGGTGGCTTGTGTGATGAGCGTTGTTCTTTTGATTGGCGATAGGGTGAAAAAGCTTCCCGTGCTTATCGGACTTTTAGGACTTTACGCAGGGGTTACGGCTCTTGTAATGATCAAGGGCTGGGACTCTCCGCTTGCTTTGCTGGCGTGCGTGGCGCAGTTTGCCGTAACTATCGGTATGTGGACACGGGATCATGTCAAGCTTAGGATAGTAAGAGGCGGAGTGGTAGCTCCTCTTTGGATAATTTATAATGCCCTCAGCGGCTCTATCGGCGGCGTGATCTGCGAGCTGTTCACTCTGTCGTCCGTTATTGTATATTTCGTGCGCAGAAAGCTGAGAGGGACGGAGGCAAAGGATAATGAACAATGACGTAAATCAGGTCGCAACGTCGGCTCTTGCATATCTCGGCGACAGTGTTATCGAGCTGCGCGTGAGGAACTATCTCGTGTCCGAGCGCGGACTTTCCTCTGCGGCATCTCTTAATAGGGAAGCCTTGAATTTTGTTCGTGCCGCCGCGCAATCGGAGGCTATGAATTACATCGAGCCATTGCTTGACGAGGAGGAAATGACCGCATACCGCAGAGGGAGAAACATAGGACATACTAACGTTCCAAAAAGTGCGTCTGTGTCGGAGTATCGTCGCGCTACGGGTATGGAGGCGCTGTTTGGATATTTGCATCTGCTCGGACGGGAGGAAAGAATAAACGAGCTTTTTCGAGCGGGATATCGCTTGGAGCAATATTGAATTGATTATTTGCGCCGTCTGAGATGGCGTTGGGAGGTAATTATGGCAAACAAAAACGTAGTTTTATCAATTAAGGATATGGGCGACATTACCGTCGAGCTGTATCCCGACAAAGCACCCAAGACGGTGGAGAATTTTCTTTCTCTCGTTGAGGCGGGCTTTTATGACGGACTGATATTCCACCGCGTTATCAAGGGCTTTATGATCCAGGGCGGCGGATTTGACGTGGACTTTAACCATAAGGAAGCAAAAGCCATCAGCGGTGAGTTTATCGCAAACGGCTACATGGGCAACGACATTCGCCATACTCGCGGCGTGCTTTCCATGGCTCGCACGTCTGATCCCGATTCCGCATCCTCGCAGTTTTTCATTATGCACGAGGACGCACCTCACCTTGACGCGCAGTACGCAGCATTCGGTAAGGTGGTTGGCGGTATGGACGTTGTGGATAAGATAGCGTCCTCCAAAACGGGCAGAGTAGGTTACTATTCCGACGTTCCCAAGAACTCGGTAGTAATTGAAAAAGCGTATATAAAATAAAGAAAATTTAATTGCTTCGTCGGACGGCCGCGCGGTATTGTGCCGAAAGGTATTACCGTGAGGAAAGTCCGGGCATCACAGGGCAGGGTAACTGATAACGTCAGCCACGGGTAACCGTCGGGAAAGTGCAACAGAAATAAACCGCCGTCCATGTAGGGCGGTAAGGATGGAAAGGCGAGGTAAGAGCTCACCCGCTCCCATGGTAACACGGGAGCGCTGTAAACCCTACTTGATGCAACACCGTATTTCCGATAATTCCGGTTTGCCCGACCGCACGCGAGTGGGAAATTGGGTGGCACACGAAAGTGGAGCTTCTCGGTGACGGGGAGCAAAGATAGATGGTCGTCGGTCGGAGTCATCCGACAACAGAACCCGGCTTACAGACGGAGCAATTTGTTTGTATAAAAAAGGACATTTCCGTCCTTTTTTGTTTTTTGCTGCATGTTATTGCATTACAGCGTAATTTGTGTTATAATGGCAAAAATGAAGCTTAATTCCAATCCACAGGAGGTTTTATGACTCAATTTACCTTTGCGGACTTTAAACGCGGAGTAAAGCCTTATATAGACGAAAAGGTCACTTTGCTGAAAAAGCCAGTCAACAGCGAGTTTTATTATCTGACCGAGCTGGGTGAGGGGGACGTAGCCTTTGAGTGCGAGTGCATCAAGGCGTACTGTCCGTCCATACAGTACAAGGTCGTAGGTCACTACAATTCCACGCTCAAACAGAAAGAGCCACAGAAAAGCACTACGTACAGCTCGTCCACGGCGCTAAACAGAGTGGATGGATTTTTGTTGGAAAGAAGCACAGGTCACGCCGATATTCCCGCCGCGCTTTCCCAAAAGCTGGGCTACGTCGGATGGAAGGTAGCTACTGATTCTGTTGAGGAGCTTATCAAGCGTGATGCACTCACCAAAATACGCAACAAAGTGCGCCGCGCTGGCGAGCATATCGAGACGGAGGATATTTACGGTATCGAAATAACCGAGATCGGCGGACATAACGAGGAAAAGGAAGAAATTTTAGATTCATTGCTCTGGGCGCGTATTATCCGAAAATCGGACGGAAAATTGATCGGCTACGCGCATAAATTCCACAACAAGGACGCTGAATTTACGTTTTTGCCCGACGAGTCCAAGGCGGGGCTTGATCACTCCGTAAAGCCTGTGAAAGCGCCGAAACCGGAGAAAAAAGCTCCCACCAAAAAAGACAAGCCACAAATGGATACCGCCGAGCGCGTTGGGTATTTTATCGGGCAGGTGTTGATAGGTTTGGTATTGGCAGCGGCTGTTTTGCTCGTTGAATTTGCAGTAATATTTATAGCCAACAAGGGCGCTATCGACAAGCTTCATCCAGGAATGTACGTTATAAACGAGGAAAATTACAACGATTTTTTTGTGTTCGTTTACAGCAGCGGTCAGGAATTTGAAAAAGCCGAGGCTCGCAAGCAGATCAAAAATCCCCCCGTGTTCGGTAGTGACGGAAGTGACGGTGACGTGGAGCTGTTTTGGATATCTCCGCGCACAACTCAGTTCAGAATCTTTGATATGGGCGAGAAAAGTGCTCTTAGCATTTCCGAAGATGATGTTTCGAAATATATCATCACCGATCTTTGTATCCAGCTTGAGGTTACTTATTCTTATAACGGGGAAGTACATACCGAGAAAATTGAAAAGATCGTACCGATAGTGGGGAATAACACCGAGTCAGTTATTTCTGTCAGCATTCCTGTCGAGGCTGTTGAGGAAAACACCTTTATGGGCTCGGGCACGGGCTCGTACCACGCAGATCTTGACTATTGGCTTATTGAGGTCGTCAAGGTCAGCGGCGTGGCTGAGGTTAAGGAGGTGGAGAAATAATGAGCAGCACAAGCAACAATCGGGGAAATCTCCGATGGTCCGACTTTGCCGTTTCCTTTATAGTCTTTCTCCTTGCAGTAGCCATTGTAAACGGACTATTTTTCGGCAGAGCGAACGGCAAGGAAAGCGCGGTCAAGGTCAATGCCATTGGCGACACGCTGATTCTGGAATATGCCAAAAACGGAGAAGCCTATACCGTTGAAGGTATAGAACACGGACAGTTCAACGAAATAAACGGCATATTCTCCTTTTATAACTACGATTACAGAGTTTCGGATGAAGGAGATGCATATCCAATTCGCGACTCACGAGGCAAGCAGGTCGGAAGTGTTCTTTTGCAAAAAAAGAGCGAGATGGAATTTAACAAGCTTGAGGTGGATCTCGCAGAGTATTCTGAGGAGCTTTTGAATATTACGCCCGAGTATAACTACGTGCGTATTTATTCATCCACTCCCGACGTCGAGCATAAGCTTTCCGTATACGTTGAGGAACGCTACGAAAATCTTGATATCGTCCTTGATAACGTGCAGATAAAGGCTCCCGATCTCTCGCCTGCACTGTATTCATTCAGCAGCTCGGATATAAATCTGAGTGTGCAGGGCAACGTATCCGTAAAGGGCGGAGATAACCCCTATACCGCTGAATCAATATCGGTTATTGACAATTTTGTGGATACAGTAGGAACAGCCGCTTACGCATATTACTATTGCATATCCTCTGCCAAAAGCACGGCAATGTCCATAATTCACGGCATAGATTACTATGCTCAAATGTTCGAGGGCGTTATGTACAGCCAGCTTGAAACGGTTGAAAATGCATGGGATAAGGTCGAGGACTTGGTCAACGGCCGGGACGGGGCGCCGGGACTTGACGGAGTTGCAGGTATTATCATAACGGGCGACCTCAATCTCATTACGCACAGAGCTGCGGTTTTCACGGTTGAAGGCGGCAGTGGAAGCAACGGCGGCAACGCTCAAAGCGGTCTTATCTCGGGTAACAACGGCGGTGACGGCGGCAAGGGCGGATCTGCTATCGTATGTGAAAATCTTGCGACATACAATGACGGCGAGCTGAACTTCTATGCAGGCATGGGCGGTCTGGGCGGCAGGGCAGGTACTACCGCGCTTGGCGACAGCGGCAGAGATGGAACTAATGGCGGCGCGTATGAAAATAGAGTAGTAAGAGGCTTTGACGTTACAGTCAAATAGAATTAAAGCTCCGCGGGGCATCGGCGTTGACCGATATCCTCGCGGAGTTTTTGTATTAAGTATTAAATTAAATCAAAACAGAGAGAGGAGCTTTTCCCAAAGTCCGAGATGCTCGACGAGTATTTTCGCGCCCATAAATATAAGCACGATACCGCCGACAAGCTCTGCCTTGGACTTGTATTTTGCGCCGAAAATATTTCCAAGGTATACTCCCACTGCGGAGAGTAGGAAGGTAATAATTCCGATAAAGGATACGGCGGCTCCGATATTAACCTTCAAAAATGCGAAGGTAACGCCGATAGCCAGCGCGTCAATGCTTGTGGCGACCGCCATAGGGAGCATAGCCCTCGGGGAAAAGGAATCGTTCAGCTCCTCTGCGCACGAGCAGGATTCGCGTATCATATTTATACCGATTATTGTAAGCAAGACAAAGGCTATCCAATGGTCAATGCTGGTGATGTAGGATTCAAATTGCTTGCCGAGAAAGTAGCCGATAAGCGGCATGCCTGCCTGAAATCCGCCGAAATACAGTCCGACTGTCAGCGCATGCTTGAGCTTCAGCCTCCGCACCGATAAGCCCTTGCATATAGCGACGGCGAGCGCGTCCATAGAAAGTCCCACCGCAAGCAGGAACAGATCTCCAATACCCATTTGCTCCTCCGATTTTTTAGGTAAAAAGAAATCCGAACTTTAAAAGTCCGGATTTTGGTGACCCCAGCGGGAATCGAACCCACGCCTTCGCCGTGAGAGGGCGACGTCTTAGCCGCTTGACTATGGGGCCTTATTTTGTGCCGCCTTGCTGACGACTTGCATATTATAACACATCAATTTGGGTTTGTCAATAGGTTTTTTGAAAAAAATATCGGTTTTTTTGAAAAATATTTTTCTATCATTATAATATGTCGGCTTTTTGTTGACAAAGCTTTATAACGGTGGTATAATTATTATGTATGCATAGATAATTGCACCGATTTTTATATACTTTTCGCCGTCTTTGCGGCAGAGGGGAGCATAAATTAAATGAAACACGGATTTGTAAAGGTGGCATCTGCTACACCGCACGTGCAGGTCGCGGATTGTGAGTATAACGTAAAGGCTTGTATCGATATAGCACGCAACGCGGCGGATAGGGGAGTCAAGGTGCTTGTATTTCCCGAGCTTGCCATAACAGGCTATACCTGCGGGGATTTGTTTTATCAGGGAACGCTGATATCCGCAGCCAAGACTGCGCTTTCGGAATATATTGCAGAAACCGCAGACTTAGATATGATGTCCGTTATCGGTCTGCCCGTGTGCGTTGGGGACAAGCTTTATAACTGCGCGGCGGCAGTGTGCGGCGGCAGCCTGCTTGGACTTGTGCCGAAAAGCCATATCCCAAATCATAACGCACATAGCGAGGGCAGATGGTTTACCCCCGCGCCCGAGGATAATATCGCTTACGAGCTTGACGGTGCTTTCGTTATGCTCGGCACAAAGCAGCTTTTTGTGAATACCGATATGCCGAGTCTTTGCGTCGGTGTTGAGGTCTGTGAGGATTTTTGGATATCCACTCCTCCCTCTGCAGCGGCGGCAGGGGCGGGTGCTACTCTTATCTGCAACCTCTCCGCATCCTTTGAGCTTGTGGGCAAGGAGGCAAAGCGCCGCGCTTTAGTGCTTGGACAGTCCGCGGTTATCCACGGAGGATATATCTATTCCTCCTGCGGCGACGACGAGTCCACCACCGATCTTGTATTCTCGGGACACGATATGATAGCCGAGTGCGGTGAGATGCTTGCGGAGCGCCGTCCCTTTGATAATGCAAATTGCGTTGTGTGCGAGGGCGGAAGCTATATTTTCTCGGAGATAGATATTGAAAAAATATCCTACGAGCGCCGCAGACAGAATACCTACACCACGCCCTATCTCGGAGAATATCATGAGGCTTATTTCACACTTGGAAACAGCACCACCGAGCTGACGCGCAGGATCTCCGCGCATCCCTTTATCCCCGATGAGAAGGAAAAGGTGGATGCGGCGTGCGAGCGTATCCTTACCATTCAGGCGCAGGGGCTCAAGACCCGTATCAAGCGCGCGTATGCGAAAAAGATAATTATCGGTATTTCGGGCGGACTTGATTCCAGCCTTGCACTGCTCGTTATGGCGAGGGCTATGGACATCCTCGGACGCGACCGAAAGGACATTATCGCTGTTACCATGCCTTGCTTCGGCACGACCAAGCGCACTAAAAATAACGCAACCGTGCTTTGCGAAAGCCTTGGCGTGGATTTCAGATGCGTGGATATTTACGATGCTGTAAAGGTGCATTTCAGAGATATCGGTCACGCTGAGGATAACTATAACGTAGTCTACGAAAACGCGCAGGCGAGAGAGCGCACACAGGTGCTGATGGATATTGCCAACGCCGAGGGTGGAATGGTTATCGGTACGGGCGACCTCTCTGAGCTGGCTCTCGGCTGGGCGACCTATAACGGCGACCATATGTCTATGTACTCCGTCAACGGCGGAGTGCCGAAAACCCTTGTGCGGCATATCGTTTCGTGGTATGCAGAAAATGCCGAGGGAAAGGGTGAGGGAGAGCTTGCCGCAGCCCTCCGTGATGTTTTGGATACTCCCGTTTCCCCCGAGCTTTTGCCCGCGGATAAAAAGGGAGATATTGCGCAGAAAACAGAGGACCTCGTGGGACCTTACGAGCTTCACGACTTTTTCCTCTATCACCTTATACGCCGCGGTGCATCGCCTGCAAAGATATACCGTCTTGCGCGATATGCCTTCGGCGACAAATACGACGGCGAAACGGTGTATAAATGGCTGTCCGTATTCATGAAACGCTTCTTTAATCAGCAGTTTAAGCGCTCCTGCCTTCCCGACGGACCGAAGGTAGGCTCAGTAGGAGTTTCCCCGCGCGGAGATCTGTCAATGCCCTCCGATGCATCTTACGCAGTATGGAAGCGCGAGCTTGACGAGCTTGCGACAATCGAAGGCTTTAAAATTTAAATATAAGGAGTAGTTATGCAGTATAGAAATTTCGGTAAGCTTGGCGTCAGCCATTCCGCATTCGGTCTGGGATGCATGCGCTTTCCCATGAAGGAGATCGACGGTAACAGCGTCGTTGACGAGGAAAACGCTATCTCCATCATTCGCGCCGCTATTGACGGCGGTGTGGATTACGTTGATACCGCTTACGTTTATTCAAGAGGACAAAACGAGTCTGTGGTTGGTCGCGCACTCGCGGACGGATACCGCGAAAGAGTTGCGCTGGCAACCAAATTGCCCACATGGAATTGCGAAAAGACGGAAGATCTTATGCGCTTTTTCGAGGAGCAGCTTGCGGCACTTAACACCGATCATATCGACTTTTATCTCGTCCATGCCCTTAACCGCGGTGCGTGGGATAAAATGCGCAAGCTCGGCGTGCGCGAGTTTCTTGACGGACTCAAAAGAGAGGGCAGAATAAAGTATGCATGCTTCTCCTTCCACGACAACTACGACGCATTTGAGTATATCCTGAATGACTACGATTGGGATATGTGCCAGATACAGTTCAATTATCTCGACGTTGTTGGCGACCGCCCGGGACTGCGCGGACTTGAGCTGGCGGGCAGGAAAAATATTCCCGTCGTCATAATGGAGGGTCTGCTGGGCGGAAAGCTTGCGACCGTTCCTGCTGACGTCGCGGCGATATTTGATGAGTACAAGGAAAAACGCACCCCCGTTGAGTGGGCGTTCAGATGGCTGTGCAGCTTCCCACAGGTGGCGACCGTTCTGTCGGGCATGACTAACCTTGAAATGACAAAGGAAAACCTGCGCATATTCGATTCTACCGACGGCAGAATGACCGACGAGGAGCTGCAGATAGTTGAGCGCGCAAGAGAGGCGTACCTCGCCCGAATCCGTGTGGGCTGTACGGGCTGTAAATATTGTATGCCGTGTCCGCAGGGTGTGGATATTCCCGGGGTGTTCTCGGCGTGGAACGACGGATATCGCTTTGACGATATCTCAATTACATCAAATAAGCTCTCCCGCCTTGAAAAGGAGGAGAAGGGAGTATCGCGTTGCGTTGAGTGCGGTGCTTGCTCGGCGGTTTGCCCGCAGAGCATAGATATTCCCACAATGCTCCGCGCGGCTCTTGCCGACTCGCAAAAGAGCAATGGCTGACATTTTGAATGAGATTTTGTCCTTGCTCCCGCCAAAGGCTGACGGCGTCATAGTTATCGCTATCGACGGCAGATGCGGCGCGGGTAAGACTACCCTCGCGACAAAGCTTGCGGCGGTGCTGGATTGCGACGTCGTGCATACGGATGATTTCTTTTTGCCGCCTCGTTTGCGCACCCCTGAAAGATATGCCGAGGTGGGCGGTAACGTGGACTACGAGCGGCTTTACAGTGAGGTAATATCCAAGATAGGCAAAAGCTTTTCCTACCGCCGCTTTGATTGCTCCACCATGTCGGAGGGCAAGCTTGTGCGAGTTCGCAAAAAAGACTTTCTCATAGTAGAGGGCGCATATTCACTCCACCCGCACTTGGGGAAGTATTACGACATAGCGATTTTTTGCGACGTGGACAGCAGTCTGCAAAGGGCAAGGATATTGAAGCGCAACGGCGCTGAAAAATTGAAAGCCTTTGAGAACAAGTGGATCCCGCTTGAGGACATGTATTTTTCGGAATTTCAAATTCCGCAGAAATGCCACAAGGTGATTTTTGCGGGGAAGGAAACATAATGAATATAAAGCAGATATCTGTAAAAAAGCTTGATGACACAGCAATTTTGCCCGTATATTCATCCGCATACGCGGCGGGTGCGGACCTGTATTCCTTGCCGTCGGCGGGAGATGTCACTATCCCCGCGGGCAAGACTGCTTTCGTGCATACGGGAGTTGCTATGGCTATCCCCGACAGCTACGTAGGGCTTGTCTGCGCGCGTAGCGGACTCGCCTGCAAGTCGGGACTTGCCCCCGCAAATAAGGTTGGCGTAATTGACAGCGACTACCGCGGCGAGATAATGGTTGCTCTCCATAATCACGGCGACACCGACCGCACCGTTTGCGGAGGCGACAGAGTTGCACAGCTGCTCATCATACCCGTGGAGCAAGCAGTATTCCACGTGGTTGACGACCTCGACGATACACAGCGCGGCGAAGGCGGCTTTGGCTCGACGGGTGCGTAAAAGGAGAAATTCAATGAAAAACAAACTTTTAATAGTACTTATTGCGCTTGTCGCGCTGACCTGCATGCTCACCCTCGCGGCGTGTAACACCGGGGACGGAAATGACACCACCGCAACGTCGGAGGAAACTACCGCTGACTGCACCGAAACCGAGAGCTTCACCGAATCAGTGACCGAAACCGAGAACGAGTCAACAACCGAAACCGAGAGTGAATCGGAGTCCGAGTCAAACGCTGAAACCGAAACGCAAACGGAATCGGAAACAGAAACGGAATCGGAAACGGACGCGACAACTGAGCCTGAGGTTCTCGTGTTCCAATCTAACGGCGACGGTACTTGTTTCGTACAATACGTCACCGACCAGACGATCAAGGGTATCGTAATTCCTTCCGTATCCCCGAGCGGTGATACCGTTACGGCTATTGGATGGGGAGCATTTGCCGATTGCCTTGACCTTGCGAGCGTTACGATTCCTGATAGTGTTACAAGCATTGGTGACAAGGCGTTTATAAATTGCCGCGAGTTGAAAAATGTCGTTGTCCCCGCAGGAGTTACCGAGATCGGTGGTGCGTGTTTTTACGGCTGCACAAGCCTTGAAAGCATAACTCTTCCATTTGTGGGAGCTTCCAAGGATGGCGCGGATCATACGCATTTCGGATATATTTTCCAGCTCGAATCCTCGTATATGGTGCAGAGCAATTATGTTCCGCAGTGCTTGGAAACGATAGTGATCACCGGTGGTTCAAGCATTGGCGATTTTGCTTTTTACGCTTGCGAATATATCACTGACATAACCCTTGCCGACAGCGTAACAGAGATAGGCAGTAATGCCTTTGGTGGCTGTGTAGGCTTGAAGGCTATAGATCTTGGCGACGGATTGATGAATATTGGAAGTCATGCTTTTAGTGCTTGCTGGACTCTTGAACGTGTAATTATTCCTGACGGCGTTAAAGGTATCGAAATGTTTACATTCTCCGGTTGCACAAGCCTTACCGAAGTGATCCTTCCCGACGGCATGACGAGTATTGACGATTCTGCTTTCAACGGATGCGAAAAGCTCAAGACCATAACTATTCCCCAAAGTGTGGAGAATATTGGTGATAAGGCGTTCAACGGTTGCACCGATCTTGTGGAGATGACTATACCCGCAAACGTAACAAATATTGGGAAACAGGCATTTTACGGATGTGATAGCCTTGCAGAGGTTGACTTTGAAAATACCGAGGGTTGGCAGGTGACTTATATAGGTGATTCGTCGTTTGGAGATAATATTGGCGACACCACAAGCATCTCGGGACTTGACACCCCATCTACAGCCGCTTCTTTTTTAACGTATATGTACCAATCATATATCTGGAAGAGAAGCTGAACAGATAGAAACATGAGCAGGCTCGTTTGAGCCTGCTCATGTTTTCTTTTATTACTTTACAATACTTTTCAACAACCGCACGTCACTTTTCCTCACCACGCCCACAAGCGGCAACACAGCTACATACAAAACCGCCGCCGCGCTGATGGAAAAGACTACTTGCGCTGTAACGGTACCAAGAGGAAGCATTGGAAGGATAAACGGCAGAACTATGTTGAGCAAGCAACACACACCCACCACGGCGACAAGCGGTCCGAATACCTGACGCCACAAATGTACTTTCATTTTACTGACGGATAACATTCTTGCCAGCGAAAGGGTAGTGTTGAGTATCTCCGTAAAATAAATGGTGACAATGTAGCCGTAAAGCCCCATCCGCGGCGTCAGTATCCACACTAATATCACAGATGCAAGGGCGTCGATTATATTGACGTTCATTGAGTAGACCTGCTCGCCCATACCCTTCAGCACCGCATCCACCGAGCTGTCAACGTACATTATCGGGATGAGCGGCGCTAACATCCGAATGTATCTGCCCGCCTCGGCGCTGTTGTAAAGCACCATGCCGAGCCCATCCGAAAAGCAGCTCATTATTCCTGCTACACCAAAGGAAAATATAAGCGCGGGTGTGATTATCTTTTCGGATATCCGCATCACTCGCGCACTGTCAGACGCAGCGTTTGACTCCGCAATTTCAGGAACGAGCAGCCCCGAAAATGACGAAATGAACGCCGACGGAAATAGCACGACGGGCAACACCATGCTGTGAAGCACACCGTACGAGGACAAAGCCGCCGCCCACGACGCGCCGCTTTTTTTGAGTCCGCGAGGTATAAGAATATGCTCAATGGTTATAAGCCCTGACCGAAGGCACGCACTGAGCGTAACAGGAACTGTGATTCCGAGCAGATCGTACGTCAGCGAGTCAGATTCGTCACCTGGCGTGTTCTGCCGTGGCTTTTTTAAATATTGATTTTTGTCAATCTCGTAAGCGATAAATGAGAGAATGAAGGAAATAAGTTCGGACAGCGCGCCGCCAAGCACTAAAGAAAGACACGCGCCCTCGATTCCGTCCGCAAGCATGAATGAAAGAAGGTAAGCGCAAAGTCCTATCCGAGCAAGCTGACCGATTATGCTGACTGCGGCGTTTCGGCTGACACGTCGGACGGCAGTAAAATATCCGCTAAGGCAAGAGGACAATGCAATAGGGGGAAGGGTAAGCGCAAGCACTCGCAGTGAATTTACCGTGCGCCCATCACCAAGCCATACCCGTCCTATGTATCCTGCCGACACGAACAACAAAAATCCCGTGACACAGCTAAGCACCAGGCTGTAAGCAAGACAGCGCGACAGCACACGGCGTATAACACCGCGGCAACGGTCGTCAAGATCAAAGGTGTTGCAGTCGCAGGAAAGCTTGCCCAGCGTGTCCGCAACCATTCGTGTCGTGCCGAGATTTATGCCACCACACCCAAGTGTGAGTGCAAAGGTGTATACGCCGGATAAAAGAGAGTAAAGTCCCATGACCTCCCCTCCGGCGCGATTGGACACATATATATTGAAGGAAACTCCCACCGTGCGCATCAGCAAATTGACGGCTATCAGCATGATAGCATTCTGTGCAAAACGCCGTGTGGGAGAAATTTTACGTGATAAAGGGCGCAATTTTTTCGTTTTCTCCTCTCTTTAGTAGCATATATCAACGTCCGCTCATATAATTATTATGACTGCGGACGGCGTGTTATGTCATGTGAAAATTGAAAAATACTGTGATAATTTGTCAAAAAGAGTCGATAAAAAACGCGGAATTTGTTGAATGGTGAAAAATTCAAAAAAATGTCAAAAACCTCTTGACAAGTAAATGGAATTGCTATATTATATATAACGCATGCAATCCGCATATACAGTAGAATTATGATAAGAATGCTTTAAGGAGGAATGAGTGTGAGTATTTATGCGTGCGCTTTGTGCGGTTATGAATATCGACCCTCAATGGGTGATAGCGACCGTGGCGTAGAAGAAGGAACTGATTTTGAGGATCTGCCCGCGGATTGGGTCTGCCCACTGTGCGGAGCTTCCAAAGAGGATTTTGAATACGTCGGAAAAGAGGAGGAGTCCGATTAAGCAGGACATCCAATTCATTTTTATAACTTATTCATGGGACTATCCCTTGAAAAATATACAAAAGGCGGACAGCATTGTCCGCCTTTATAACGGCAAAATTCCTTCAAAATAAGCGATTCCCTCAAAAATTGTAACAAATGACGAAAGAGGGGATAAAAAGATGTGCAAAAAATGTGAAGGATTTTTGGAAAAAGATGTTGACAAGGGAAGTAGAATGTGGTATAATAATCAGGCTGTCCGCTTGAGTGGCAGCGCAAAAGTTTTTTGAAAAAAGTGAAAAAACTTTAAGAAAACCTATTGACAAGTTGAAGAGACTGTGGTATAATAGGCGAGTCGCGCCGAGAGTGGGAGTCCTTGAGGCAAGCGGCGATCGATCATTGACAACTGAACAAC
>SVQX01000055.1 GCA_015065065.1 Oscillospiraceae bacterium | reverse complement strand
AGCAGAAATAATCTACTCGTTTTCTTGGTCTGAGTGACAAGACTTGAACTTGCGGCCTCTACCACCCCAAGGTAGCGCGCTACCAGCTGCGCCACACCCAGATTGCCGCGAACAGGTATTCCCATACGCGACTTGAACATTATACCACACAGTTTTGAGTTTGTCAATAGATATTTTGAAAAAAATTGCAGTTTTATTTCAAAAGTTTTCGTCGGATTTGCTATTTTGTCGTAAAATGCAATTTGCTACTTGGTTTGCTTTACATGGCAGCGCTTAGAACGCATCGTTTCTGCAATTATATGATACCGTCTTATCGCGCGAAAAGTGCCGACGGCGGACAAGTGAGTGCCGAAGCACAAAACGGGCTCACGTGGAAAAATAAAGCCTCCGACCTTGCCGCCCTGCGCCGAGCGGCGACTACAGCGGCATTATCGACCGCACCAAAATATCGGACGAGCTTGTATTCCGTCTGAATGCGGCATGGCAGAAGGGATACAGCGCCCGGGGGGCAAAGGTAAGTGCGGCAAGGCAGGCAAAGGCTGAATCACGGGCGGAAGCCAAGACGAAGGAGGCAACTTTTGCTGAGAGCGTCCCCGCTCCACAGAGCCGCGCGGATGCGAATGGCACGGAAATCGCGGGAAAGAGTTCGCAGGTAGTGACCGAGCGAAACGAGTCTGACGGCGTGATGTCGGAACAAGAGGAGAAAGAATATACTCGAGTAAAGCGTTGGATAGGCAAATCTCCGCACAAGGTTATTTTAACAACCGATTTCAAACAATACCTCACGGACAGCTACGTTGCAGTCGCTATATCTCAAAATATTTTAAATCGGTTGTCTGACGAGTACGGCGAGGGGGTTATAAGCAATACGAAAATGCCGCAGCATATAACACAAATGCTGGACAACGCGGATACCCTTATAACCTCGCCTCCGGCGGAGGCAACAATGAACGGCAAGCCCGTATACGTTTTCAATTTTGACGGCAAGACCAATCACATTTTTGACAAGAAGCCGCTGAACGTCATTGACGGCAATTTTCTCTATGTCGGAAACTTTGATAGGCAACACAAATTCATCAAGGCTGTTGATGCTGACGGCGAGGTAGTAGGATTTTGTTTGCCGATTAGGAGCGGAGTTGTAGAGAATATCAAGCCCTCAAAAATGCGCAGCTTCTCCAAGGCTATGATGACCAAAATCGCGCAAATGCAGACCGAGACAACAACCAAGTCAAAAAAATCTCCCAGTGCGATGGATATAAAACAAAATGCGGCAATTCACAGCAAAGCCCCTCTTGACAACAGCACGGCGCAAGAGTATAATCAAATATCGGATGCTGAAACTTCAGCTATAATGGCGTACAAAAGCGGAGCAAGCTATAATCTCAACGCTAAATTGCGTGGTGATATATCACTTAATGAGTATGAGCAAAGCATTGCAAAGAATCTTGATAACGCTTTAGAGAAATTACCCACATACAAAGGAAAGGTTTACCGCAATATCAGTTTTGACGGCTTCGGAGATAAGGCGGCAAGAGACGCTTTTGTCGCAGGACACGTTGTTGACGATTTGGTGTGGTACAAGGCTTACACTTCTACATCTACCGCTATTGACGGTTACGTTTTGGAAGGCGACTTCGTTGTTCATATTGTAATCGAGAGCATAAACGGTAGAAATATGGAAGGGTATGGTAACAATTCCGAAAGTGAGGTATTACTGTCTCGTAACAGTCGCTTGATAACCAACAGTATCGAATACGATCAAAACGGAACACCTACCATTTACTTAACGGAGGTAGCTAATGAACAACAAGCAGCAGAAACTCAGACCGCCAACAGACGAGGAACTGAAAGAAATGATTCAAGGGATCATTCAAGAGAACCGGGATCACGGACACATACCGCCGATACGACCGAAGTGCAACGAT
Organism: Oscillospiraceae bacterium; assembly: GCA_015065065.1. GTDB lineage: Bacteria > Bacillota > Clostridia > Oscillospirales > CAG-272 > CAMEON01. Next base: position 6,015 of record SVQX01000055.1, on the reverse strand, counting down.
TGTCAGCACAGAATTCCGGGAACAGCGAGATGCAGTCTCCTTTATCCGGAATGGATACCGGAGGAAATATTCGACAAGGGAAAATGCCCAGAGTTCAAGCAGAAATAACGCCAGACGACTCAAAAACTAAAGTTAGGGAAAATGAAATGGGCGAGAACACCGCCACCGACAAGCAAAAGCGTCGGACAAGCTCGCCCGATTCGGAATGGGACGTGCAGGCGGTGCGCGAGAACTACGAGGAGTATGCGGCGTCGCTCCAGGATATAACCGACGTTATAAGCCAACTGTTTGACGTGCATATCAGCGTCCGGAACGTGGGCAAGGATGCAAGCGGAAAGAAATTTTTGAGGACACGAGCCGCTTGCAAAATGCGGCTCGGTGTGGTATAATATAATCGCTTGTAGAGTCTGACCGCGATTTATACGTTGCCCGAAGGAGATAGCGTGAAAGATTAGAGATCTGAAACTCAATGTTGCCGTTTCATGCCCAAATTCGACCTAAATATGGGCGGGGTCCATATTTGTCGCAAACGACGCGGCAGAATTTCAAACTACATTTGTGCCGCCGCAGAGCGGCGGAATGGAGATTAAAATGAAAAAAGTAAAAATAACCGTCATACGCAAAGCGCGCTACGACGACCTTATTGAGAAATACGAAAATCCCATTGAGCATGCCTGCGACATGGAGATAGGCGAGGTATATATAAGCGTTGACGGGCAGAAGCCCGACGGCTTTTGCGATAGCGCGTGGACGAGTATCGAGCCGTTTGCCAAGGAGCTTGCGCGCGGTGGCGGCAATTTTTACGATGGCTGGATGAAAAACCCTCACAGCGCTATGATCTCTTGCAACGACGGCTTCCGTCCTGTTACTTTTCTTGTTGAGGCTTGGGAGGAATGACGGTATAAAGTGGGTTTTTCCGTTTTCTTGAGCGGCAGTGAAAGATTTTTTGATATTGGAAAGACACCTCCTCTGTCAGTCGCTTGGCGGCTGACGCCTTCTTGGGTGGGAAAAGGCTTGGTGTGTGTCTGTAATTGTATGAGTAATGAGCAGGATCAAGTGAGCCTGCTCATTACTTTTTTCTGTCCTTGCGGTATTGTGTTGGCGTCGTGCCGTGAGATTTTTTGAAGAGCTTACAGAAATATAATGGATCGGGAATTCCCACAGCTTCTGATATTTGTGCAACGGAAGTTTCCGTCCGCACAAGCATCTCCGATGCAAGTGACAGACGAAAGCCGTTGACGTATGCTATAGGGGAGGTGCCGCTTTGCTTTTTGAATGCCGCGTAAAAATTCGAAGCGGACATATTTGCGTTTTGGGCGAGATCGTCCACCGAAATAGCTTTTGCGTAATTATTTTTTATATATTCGGCGGTGCGTTGTAAAATGCTTTGCTCAATTCCTTTTTCAGCTATCGCCACATCTCGCAAAAGAGAAAGCGCCTCGCAGTACAGAGAGTAGCGCGCAAGCTCGTCCGAGGTGGCAAAAATCAAGTTGAAAATCTCATTCATTCGCTCCTTGCATCCGGCGGGGAGGAGAATGGGAAATTCATAAAGCGAGTCGAAGGAATATATTCCGTTGACCGTCACATCAAGGAATATCCATCGGCAATGCATTCGACCGCCGACGTCACAGTTATGCACGATAGTTTGCCAGACGCCCGCAGGAGCTATAAAAAATCCGCCCGTGTCTGTGGAATATGTTTTTCCGCCGCCCAAGGATATGTCATAGCTGCCGATTACGGATTGCACCACCGACAGCCACGGCAAGGCTTTTGTGTGCGTGAGCTTTTCCGGGATATTCGCGTCAAAGCTTTCGCATGCCGTGTATTTGAATTCAATACGCTCAATGTTCATTTGCATCACCTCAATAGTATTATACATATAAATCGTAGAATTGTCAATTGATTTTAATAGTTTTATACTGTAAAATGTAATTGGAGGTGATCTTGTGGAATTTTATACTCAAAATAATATGCGCCGCCCCGTACGGCTGTCGGATGGAACGAGGCGATTTGCGTATGAGTCGCTCAACCGCAAATACGGCTTGGATACCTTAAGGGTAATGAGTGTCAGCCTTGACGGCGTAGAGGGGGTTGAGTCTCTGACGGCGCTTGAAAAATACGATATCGCAGTGCGCAGAATAGCCGCGGAAGCACCCATCCGCATCTGTGAGGGTGAGCTTATCAGCGGTGCGGCGACGCTTGGCTCGGCAATCCAACATGTTGTGCCCGCACAGTACAAGGGCAAAGCTATTTGTTCAAGCGTCAGCCACTTGACCGTGGACTTTGAAACGGTTTTGAAATACGGTATGAATCACGTTCGCAACACGGCGGAGAGATCCTATGAAAAGCACCGCGGAACGGATAGGGAGGCGTTTGCGCAAAGCTGTCTTAATTGCCTTGACGCCTTTGCCGTATGGCATAGCCGTTACCTTGATGCGCTTGAAAAAATGCCCGAATATCAGGCTAATTACGAAAATCTTTGTCGCGTACCGTTTAAGCCTGCCACCACGTTTTACGAGGCAGTGCAGAGCCTGTGGTTTACCTTTGCTTTTCTCCGTTTGTGCGGGAATTGGTCGGGAATAGGGCGCATAGATTATCTGCTGGGTGAATATTTAAAAAACGATTTGACAGACGGCAGAATTACTCTGTGCGAGGCTCGCGAGATACTCGCTCACTTTTTTATCAAGGGCTGTGAGTGGGTGAACGGACAGTTCGTGGGGAGCGGTGATGCACAGCACTATCAGAATATTGTACTCGGCGGTATTGATGAGGATGGTAATGAAGTTACCAACGAGGTGACGTATCTTGTCCTTGACATTCTTGAGGAGCTTGGTATCAGCGATTTTCCTACTACGGTAAGGCTCAATAAGAACTCGGACGATAAGTTTCTCCTCCGCGTAGCCGAGGTTATACGATATGGTGGCGGAATCCTTGCGGTATATAACGAGGACTTGGTAATTGATGCCCTTGTCAGGCACGGATATGCGGAAAGGGAAGCGCGTAAATTTGCAAACGACGGCTGCTGGGAGGTGCAGATCCCGGGAAAAACATATTTCATTTATTCGCCATTTGACTCCCTGCGCATCCTTCAGGCAAACACCCTAAAGGGTTATAATGATTCGGTGGAGTTTGAGGATTTTGAGCAGCTCTACGAGCAGTATAAGGTAGATCTGAAAGCGCAGGTGGAGTGGATATTCCGGAGCGTATATAGGAATTTCGCCAATTGCGGAGTTCCCACGAGGGATTGGAAATGGGCAGAGCATCCGCCCTGCACTGTAGTATCCCTCTTTGAGGAGGGGTGCATTGAGAAGGGACTTTCATACTTTGAGGGAGGACCTGTTTACAATGTTAATTCCCCCCACATCGGTGGAATTGCTGACACGGTGAACAGCCTTTATGCTATTAAAAAGCTGGTGTTCGACGACAAAAGGGTTACCTTCAACGAGCTTATGGCAATCCTGAAAAATGATTGGCGCAACAATGAATCCTTGCGGCAATATGCCCTGAATAAATACGTCTATTACGGCAACGACAACGACGAGGTGGACGACCTTTACGCGAGACTCCTCTCCGATTTTGCAGATATGTGTGACGCGCTGAACGGACGGAGCGGATATACCTTTCCCGCGGGAGTCAGTACGTTTGGACGTCAGCTTGAATGGTCGACGCACAGAATGGCTACGCCATACGGTAAGCGGAGCGGCGACGTTTTGGCGGCAAACTGCTCGCCCACGCCGGGGACTGACAGGGAAGGGGCTACGGCTATGATTCGCTCCTACTGCAAAGCTCCTCACACAAGGCTGTCTTGCGGCTCGGCGCTTGATATTCGACTTTTGCCATCAAGCGTTGAAGGGGAGGACGGAATTTCCTCACTCGTAGCGCTTGTGCGCGGCTTTGTGGCACTTGGCGGATTTTTCATGCAGCCCGACGTTGCGGACGTGGCAATTCTCAGGGCGGCACAGGAGTATCCCGAGGATTATCAGACACTGTCGGTCAGAGTTTCGGGGTGGAACGCGCGATTTGTGACTCTGTGCAAGGAATGGCAGGATATGGTGATAGAGCAGAATGAACACTGAAAAATTGTTGACAGTTACGGAAATTCAGCGCTTTTGTATGCACGACGGACCGGGTGTGCGGACAACAGTGTTTCTCAAGGGTTGCCCCTTACAGTGCAAGTGGTGTCACAATCCCGAAACGCAAAAATCCGCGCATGAATTGCTTTTTTATCCTAATAAGTGCATAGCCTGCGGTGCGTGCGCGACAGTATGTGGGGCAGGGGCGCACATCTTCGACGGCATGCACAGACTGATGCGGTTGACTTGCACGTCTTGCTTTGACTGCGCCAATGCTTGCCCAACGGGCGCACTTGAAATATGCGGTCGGGGAATGAGTATTTCGGATATAATTACCGAGGTCAAAAAGGACGTAGCCTTTTATGGGAACACGGGAGGGATGACCTTGTCGGGCGGCGAGCCGCTTATGCATTCCACGTCGGTTGAGCTGTTGCGCGCCTGCAGATCGATCGGAATATCGACTGCCGTTGAGACCTGCGGATACGCAGACTTCAATATTATACGTGCCGCCACAGAATTTACGAATCTGTTTTTGTGGGATATAAAGGATACCGACGATACCAGGCATAAGGAATATACGGGCGTATCAAATCAAAGGATACTCTCAAATCTGCAGGCACTTGACAAGCTCGGTGCAAAAACACGGGTACGTTGTATAATCGTTGGCGGTGTGAATACAGATACGGAGCATTATGAGCAGGTCGCCCAGCTGGTAGGCTCTCTTGAATTTTGCGAGGGCGTGGAGCTTATTCCGTACCACGCATACGGTGGTACGAAATCCACGTTTCTCGGAAAAGATGACAGCGGCAGGGTAGAGTGGATACCCACCCGGACACAGCTTGATACGGCAAGGGAGATCTTTAAAAGCAGAGGAGTACGGGTGATATAAGTCGGAGCGTGCGAATCGACATCTTGAGAAACATAAAATATTCCGCGCGATATCTGCGCGGAATATTTTTGCACAAAATCAAATTTGCTCTTGACATTTGAGCGTCAATGTGGTAAAATAAGCAAGTCGAGTTAAGAAGCCGAGAAAAATGAACAGTCAGATTCTAAGAAAATCCGCAAATCTAAAAATTCAATAGTCTTATACGGAGAGGTATCGAAGTGGTCATAACGAGGCGGTCTTGAAAAACTCTCGTTACTGTCACTGCAAAATCGTGAAAACCCTTGATTTTATTGGGGTTTTCGGGGGTTCATCTGCACGTTGCGAGAAGCCTTTCTCGCAGTTTTCTCGCAAATTTCTCGCAGGTTTCTCGCAATTTCCGAATGTTTTCGAACCCATTTTGAATTGGTTCGGTGACTATTTGGGACAATTTAATAGCCTACGGAGGCATATCGAAGCGGTCATAACGAGGCTGTCTTGAAAATTTGCAGTCGCGAGTTTTTGCAAAGGCTCAAAATCCCCTTGCTACGCTTGACTTTTTAGCCTTCCCAATAGTACATAAAATCAGCGCATCTAAAATTTTTTCTAAAAAATTCGCAAATCTAAAAACTTAATAGCCTTACACGGAGAGGTATCGAAGTGGTCATAACGAGGCGGTCTTGAAATTATTACTCGTTATTGGAACGCTTATCTCCGAAAACCCTTGATTTATAAGGGATTTTCGCATTTTGAAAACTGAATATTTTTGTTTGTTCTCTCCTGTTGTTCTCTCCTTTTTCCGAGGTCTGATTTGAGTGCAACAGAGTGAATATAGACGTGGAGGGTTATCGAAGCGGTCATAACGAGGTGGTCTTGAAAACCCGCGCGTAACTGTTCCTTTTGTCCCCTCAAAATCCTTGTCATATCAAGGGTTTTCGGCATTTTCTAAAATACAAAAATTTCATAGTTCTCTCGCGAAATTCTCTCCAAATTCCGGAGCATTTCGCTAAAGATACCCTACGGAGGGTTATCGAAGTGGTCATAACGAGGCGGTCTTGAAAACCGTTTGCCCTCTGG
>SVQX01000012.1 GCA_015065065.1 Oscillospiraceae bacterium | reverse complement strand
TTCAACACTTTACAACGATAAAGTCTGCATTTCATTGTGAACTTTTTTCCTCCCTCATTCTTCGCATAATTTTCTGAAACAGATTTTCGGGAGCATCGGGATTGAAATGTCCAACCACCTCGTAGGTTGTATGACCTTCCTCTGCTGTGAAATCGAACGTGGAAGCAGGAGTGTCATATTGTATCGAGATTGGTTTTCTCCCCGTTTCAACGATAGGCGGAGTAGGCAGTATTGGATTTTCTTCCCAATGCTTTTCATACTCGGCTAATCTTTCGTCGATATACTTTTCTAATTCTTTACTCATCCAATGTCCTCCTTGTTGTTGATCTCGTTTATCTTGGCTCTTGCCATTGCCTTGCGTTCCTCGGTGTAGGGCTCGGTGATGCGGTAAGCAAACCTTTTCTTGTCGATCTCAAAAGAAAGGTATCCAAGCCCGTCATCGTCTGTTAGCCGACAGAGTGAGGGAAACTTCTCAGCAAAGGCAAGTAGTCGCTTCTTTAGATTTGTGTTGTGTGTCCGTATCACTACGGGTGCGGGTGTTTCATCAAAATAGATTTCTGTTGTTTTTTGGCTTTTGGTTTTGTTGGTTATCACTGTTTTTTCTCCTAATTTCATAAAGTTTTTGAAGTAAGGCGTTTTTCGCTCAAAAAGGCTCGGTCAAGAGCGTTGGAAAATGCGAATTTTCCAATAGAAAGTGCCTTTATGGTGTGGGATACGTTTTGCGGTGCTAAAAACGGGAAAATGCCGTTTTTCTTCGGTCAAGACCGTAAAACTGCTTTCGCGGGCGGTAGCAAATTTGTACGGTCAAGACCGTGCTTTTATCTGTCCTCGCGTCCGTCTTTTTTTGGGGCGGATTTCTGTTTTTCTTGCTCCAATAGCTGCGGGAACTCGATCAGCATTACGGTTCGCTCAACGGATGCACTGCGGTCATACACGTCCTTGCACATCGCAAACTCCTTGCGGAGCGTTTTTATCTTTTCGCTCAGCGCAAAGATCTCATCGCGTATCGGTTGTACTTGCTCGGGATCCTTCATCCAACGGATCTTATTCCAAAGTGTTCGTCGTTCCTTGCATAGCGCCTTAATTTGCGGATCGACCTTCAGAGCGTGTTGAATGAGGTCATCTTTCGTTTCAAGTCCGTACTTGCCGAGAAACTTTGCTTGCTCCGAGTACATACGGGCGCGACGAATGTCATCCTTGATGGCAGCATAGGCTTCGGCGTTCTTGGGAATGACCTTCGGTATCGCACCAAGCAGATAGCAGTAGTGGAGATAGAGTGCGCGTAATCCTTTCGGCTTCTCCTGCAAGGTAGGCTTGTAATACTCAATCTTTTTCCATTCCATCGTCTGTGCATTACGCCTTACCCTCGCTTCTATATCAGCCTCGGTATATCCCGCGCCGAGCTTGTCCAAGCGAAAGAATTTGTCGTAGCCGTATGGCTTGATGCGGAGGAACTTCCCGCGTTGCTCAATCGTATAGCCAAGGCTTCGCATACGGTTGTAAAAGTTCTTGATGATAAATTCTTGTCTTGCCACCGCATCGATGTCGGCACGTATCTGTTGACGTATGGTAGGGATTCCTTTCTGCTCGGCGTGAACCTCAGCGATGTGCTTGTATCTATCCTTGCTCGGATTCTCGATCACAGACAATCCATACTCCCTGCAAAGTCTGTCCGAGGTGTCGCGCATCAGCTTGTAGGTTGCCTTGCAGTCGTGATACCTCTTACCCGAAAAGCCCGTTGCCGAGAAACAGAAATGATTGTGTACGTGTCCGCGATCTATATGGGTGGCGACCACAACGGGAAAGTCCTCGCCCCATAGCTCGTTGGCAAGCTGAACACCAATGGCGTGGGCGACGTCGGGAGTAACTTCGCCGGGCTTGAAGGATTGGTAGCCGTGGTAGGCTTGAATGTCTGAACTGTCCGTGTCCTCCAAGAGAGTAAGCATCACCTCGTTCGCGTTCTCGGGTGTGCAGTTGATTCCCGTGACAAATTTCTTTTCTTCCGTTGCGAAATGTTCGGGTGGTAGTCTAAGCATCTCGGCGGCAAGTCGTTCCGCTTCGTCAACGTTTTTGTTCTCCATCTCAATCGTGGTTTTGTTCTTGTTCGCAACGTAAGCGAGCAGCTTACTGATGTGCGCGCTTACGTCCCAAATTTTAGTTGTTGCCAAACACCTTCACTCCTTTCTTCGCGTACTCTTGTTGAATTGCGCCAAGCACCTTCATCACCTCGTCAGTGGTTCGTTTGTATTCAAGCTCATCCACAAATCCAAGCGAGTGCGCCTTCGCTGCGATCTGATTCATACTTACACCCAAACGTCTTAGCTCTTGAGTAAATTCCTTCACCTCCACCGAGGGCGGTTCAATGGGAGCAATCCATTGAATGACGAGTCGGAGATACTTACTCTTGTCACGCCCGAAGGTCGCCGCGTTTTCACACAGCTTCTTGTATTCCTCGTCGTTCAAATAGAACTTAACGAGGTTCTTGCGCTTGCGCCCGCCTTTTACTGTTACTTGCTTTTCTTCCATTTGAATTGTCCTCCTTAATTTTTTTCAAAATTTTGTTGCGGATTTTGAAGTACGGGGGTCTGGGGTTCTCCCCACCTTTCGCATTTTGTGTCCACAAATGCAGTGCTTGTCAAGAAAAGTAGACGGACTACAAGTCCGCATCATTTTAAGGTAACGCCCCACGTCAGACTCGCCATTTTTACCTTCCGAGATAGCACTAAAAGTTGCTTTGACAAAACAAAAAAGACCCGTACTTTTACATACAGTTTACGAGAGAAACACCAAAAAGCGAACGGCACTTGTTCGCTTAAAAAGGTGATCTCCGTGCCCTTTATGTATAAAAAGTACGAGTCTAAAGACCTCGTGGACGCTCGTGCTAAGCGTATAGAATGACGGGACTTACACAGCTGCCCGCGGCACTTATAATCGTATTCAATTTGTATAAGGGATAAGTCAAACAGCCTAAACTTATATTGAAGTAGGTCAGCCCAACTTATGGCTTAGAAAGAGAGTTTTGGCTCTGATTTGTAGGCATAAGCAAACGGCTTATGCCCACAAATCAGAGGTCAAGAACCTACCTTGACGTGCTCTAAAAACATTTATGTTTGATTGCATAAAGCTCAATTTGGTTGGCAATACTAATAATGGGAAAGTACGCCATGTCAAAATTAAGCATTATATTATACCACAATCAATCGGACTTGTCAATGGGTTTTGAGAAAATATTTTTGAAATCCAATTTATAATAGCAAATACGTCTCCAAAACAAAAACTTTGTGCTTTTGATTGCAAACTCTTGACATTGTTTTGAGTTTATGCTATAATAGAGTCGTCAAAGGAGGTGTGCTTATGAACCCTAAACAAACATTGCGAAAGAGAGATATTTACCTTAACAAGTTGATTGCATTCAAGGATACCGAACCTGTAAAAGTAGTGACAGGCATCCGCCGTTGTGGCAAATCGAGCTTGCTTAAGTTGATGGTTGAGCATCTAAAGGAGAGTGGAATCTCTGTTGCGAATATTATAGAAATGAACTTTGAGTCCCACGACTTCAAGGATATGACTGCTGATGAACTTTATCATTACGTTAAGGATAGAGCAATCGAGGGCGAGCGTATGTACCTTTTCTTCGACGAAGTGCAGCGTATTGATAAGTGGGAGGACACCATCAATGCTTTCAGAGTTGACTTGAATTGCGATATTTATATTACGGGATCCAACGCTTATCTCTTATCTTCGGAGTATTCAACTTACCTTTCGGGACGTTGTATAGAGATCAAAATGCTCCCATTATCCTTTGCGGAGTTCATTGAATTTCACGGCTTTGAAATCAAAGAAACGGTCAGCGCGCTCGGCGGAACACGTAAGGTTGCGGTCGATCAAAGTGGCGAGAAGTATGATCTTGGTGAAGTATTCGATGCTTATGTTCGCTTCGGAGGGATGCCCGGTATTGCAGACGTTGGACTTGACCAAGAGAAGGCTCTCGTTCTACTCGACGGTATTTACTCGTCTGTTGTGGTGCGTGATGTGCTTGAGCGCGAGAAAAAGCGCGGTAGAAAGCAGATTACCGATCCCATCTTGCTCCGCAAAATCATATTGTTCCTCGCGGATAACGTTGGTAGCAACGTATCCTTTTCTTCCATCGGAAACACACTTGTGAATGAAGGATTGATAGAAGAAACGGGGCGTAAGGGCGCACCAAGCACCCATACTGTGCAGTCCTATGTGGGAGCTTTGCTTGAATCTTATTTCTTCTATGACATCAAACGCTTCGATATTAAAGGCAAAGAGTACCTTCGCACCCTCGGTAAATACTATATCGTTGATATAGGACTCCGTAATTATCTCTTAGGATTCAGAGATCGTGATACGGGACACACGCTTGAAAACATCGTTTACTTTGAACTGTTGCGCCGCGGATATGATGTTGCAATCGGTAAAGTAGATAACACCGAGGTTGACTTTATCGCGTCTAAAGCCGACGATAAGTTCTACGTACAGGTCACGGAATCAATGAAGATCGAGGATGTTCGTGCAAGAGAATTGCGCCCATTGCAAGCTATCAAGGACAATTACGAGAAGATTGTTTTAACGCTTGATATAGGACTCAATACCTCTTACGACGGTATAAAATCTCTTAACCTTGTTGAATGGTTGCTCGGTGATAGGCAGTGATTTCTACGAAATCCTAAAATAGACTTTATATTTTCCTAAAAGCATCGTGTTTTGAAACGCGATGCTTTTTCGTTTCAAATGTTCTCCCTAAAATACAGATATTTTTTGTATCTACCGTAGAAAGCCGCTATATAACATACATAAACAATGACTTTGTTTACTTTTGCTATATAACGGCTTTTTCGTTTGCAATGATATTTTTGTAATATCAATTTTAATTTTTATTAGTTTAATCTCTTTTAGCAAATAGCAGAGATTTATCTACTATATTGAGTATATTGAGGGTTAAATATTAAAAGCTTTATTTTACACCATCACTTCCTCTCGGATTAAATCATTTAATTTCAAATTTTTAGTTATTTTGTTAGCAATAACGGCATTTTCTGTGATATCAGCATACCAAAGCAAGTCTTTACATTGACGCAAAGTCAATCGTTCGTAATCCATATGGTTGAAAAATTTAGATTCTTCTATCATATGTTCGAGTTGAGAATAGAAGTTGTGAATTACATGGTCAGGAAAATCATTATTCAATTGCCATAAAGCATGAATTACTCCTACATAATCAAGAATTTTAGCCGTGCTAATAAAGCGGACCCTTCTTTCAAAATAGAATGGTTCTATATCATACATCGGCATGTGTCTAAAAAATTCGGGAATCAAATCAATTAAATTTATGACAAACTGAGGTTGTGAATAAATAAGCATTGCAAAATAATGCGGTGAGTTACTGGAAAATTCATGTTGTAAGATTTCAATGATTCTATCAATATAAGAATGTGAGCGTTGCATTTTTGCAATAGAAATAGTGTTGATGAGCGCTTCATATCCTAATCCACTAAGTCCATTGTAAGATAAAATTTTCAAACTTTCATTCATAAAAGCTTCAATTGTGCTTACATCAATCCTTTTTCTAAGTTTTGTGTCCTTGAGTACAGATAACAACAAATGAGATAGAGACTCCGGATTTGTTTGAAGCAACAACTCCATGCTCTCATAGGAGAAAATTCGATGATAGAACATTTCATCCTCAAAATCGGGCATATACCTTTTTGATGATCCAATATATGAAAAATTCAAGAAAGAATTTATATCAAAATCGAGATCTAACAACTCATCATTGGTTGTATATTTTGACAGATAATACAATAGTTTTTCTGACTCGCTATCAAAGTCATGAAATATATAATTTTCATTTCTCAAAATCCTCTCATATCCAAATCTTTCATCAGAAATTCTCGGCTCGGTAGTCTTTACTAATAACTTTAAAATTCGAGAAATAGCAATCAGCTCTGGAGACTCGAATTTCTTTTTCATGCTAACACGCCAATCATCTAACAACTGCGGGATGTGTCTTACCAAATCTTTTCTTGTTGAAAGGAATAGAAGTTTTCTTAACAAGCACCCCTCTATTAATTCCAAAAAATTCAGCAATGTATCTTTTCCGACAATTCTAATGGCTTCATCATGAAGGATAAATTCGACCAAGTCATTAATTGACTTATAATTAATACCAGTAATGTGATTTTTTCTATTTTCTTCGAATACGCCATTTACTTCCCTTCTTAACAGAATTATAAGATAAGAAACATACAGGTCAGGACTTTCTGATTTTAACAAGTCAAAAATATCCTTATTCGCCAATCGAGAAATTTCTTTAAAACGTGATGTTTGTACACCTGTTAACCCGGTAAGTAAGTTGTCCGCCAACGTAGATGAAACACACAACAGTATATCAATAGGCTTTTCATATCGTGTTGCTTCAAACTTTTCGTTGCAAGTAATATGAACACTATTTTCATTAATTCTTCTTGATTTTAGCACAACCGATAACCCTGACAAATCGGCAGGTGAAAACCATGTTTTCCATAGTGCCGCCAATTTATCCCATGGCTTTGAATCTTGTTCACTTACTTCCGAACAATGATATTGATTTTCATCGAATATAAAGCCATCTTTTGAGAGTGCAGAGGCTAAAATTATCAAATTTAATGAATATGTTGATAAATACCCCAATAGCGGAATATCTCGGTCTAATACCACGCCTCCCCTCATAACACTGGGTGAATTTCGAGTACTTAAAATCATTTCCAAATGATGCTGAACAATAAAATGTAAATTTTCTACAAATACATCATCTGTAATTTTCTCATTAAATTCACACATGCTCAAAAAACGTTCCAATGCTTTACTTACATGTTCGCGAAGCATTTCCAAAATAACCGGTCTTGAGTAAAGCGGAACAAACATCAAACAATAAAACCAACCAGGGCTAAAATAATCAGGTTGCGAAAGCTTATTGCTTAAACTGGAGGATTTGTATTTGCGATCAATATACATATCCTTTACTTCGCCTATTGTGTGTCTCAAAATAAAGTCTGCAGCTAAAAACTCGCCAAAGGTGTTGTGGAGGAACTCAAAGGCGCTTTCTGAGTTATCGCCATGGGCATCGATGTCTTGGGCAGTAGACTGGTGAATGAAGAAAAAACCTCCCAAAACAGATTCGGATTCTTTTAGGGTATGTAATTCCGAATCGTTATCCTTTCTATTTGCCGAAAATGTTCTTAAGTCGCTTTCTAACTGTTTGGATCGGATAACAACTCCTTTTCTGTTATACATTCCAATTGCGACTACGCCCAGCCTATTCATTTCTTCATCAATGATCCGATCTTGCTCTTGGGAAGTTTTATCACAAAAACCTACAACATATCTTCCTCGTTCTCTCCTAACAAATCTACGCAATAGGTTATCATATAGCTCAGTACGCTTAATGTTATTAGTGGTTGCTAATTCGTTGGATTCAGAATCATATAAAGCCAACATTAGCAGCAATAGGGGTTGTTCAGCCAACTCTAAAATGCTGTTTTTCTTTCCTTTCTCTTTGTTTGGCAGGGCAAATGGCTTTATATTGGCGGTTCTAAAATAATCCGCATTTATATTATTCCAAACATCCGTCCACGCTTGTCTACGTTGCTTATCGAATTCCATCAATCTAAGTATCGTAGCATTAGTTGGCACTCTTGCTTTATCAATGAGAGTTATTCGACTCGTAATCATAATTCTAACTGGACGATTCATTGCTTTTTGATCTTGTTGGAAAGTGCGAACACGCTCAAGATATCCAGAAAATATAGCGCCTTTAGCTTGCAACAACTCATCATAACCATCCAAAATAATAATTAATGGCTTTTCATTAAATTGAGAGGCAAATCCACCATATCCTTGAGTTGATAGCGGTCTGTTTGTTATTTTTTTGATTTGATCTTCTACGAGCACATCAATGCTATCTTCTGCATTCACCTCTCTAAGGGGGATTCTAACGACAGTGTATGAATTACACATCAACTGAGCCGATAATACTTTTGTAAGCAACGATTTTCCACTACCCGGATGTCCTAATATTATCAATGGATAATCAATGCTATCTGGCGAATAAAGATATTTGAGGAAAAACTTATCCAAATCATGTTGTGTAGGTGCTTTCCTCCAAACGGTTTCGTCCTCTAAATGCATCTCTTTTCCCTGATACGCTAAACACTTATATGCTTGTGGAATAAATGCATCAATAATTTGCGGGAATTTCAACCGTATTTCTTCGTTATCGGATTTGATTTCTTTATCATCTATTATGGGTTCATGAATAGTTGCTATATATTTTCTTTTTAGATCCTCGACAATATCTTGAGCTTGAATCTCTGCATAGTTTGTCGATATAGAATTAACAACCAAATTTAAATTGTTAAGCCCTATATCTATGTGTTTAGCAGTATTTGCAAGATTATCTATTGCTTCTTTGTTGCGTTTAACTGCATAGTTGAGGTCATTAAAGTTCTGCAACTGCGCAAAAAGGGCAAAATCATTAAATTGATCCGACAGCTTTAAATATTGCGCTTCATATGCGATTAAAGCTTTTTGAGGTAACTCTTTCAAAGCAACTATTGCTTTTTCCAGTTCTTGTTTTTCTTTTTTTACTTCTTCATTGTAAATATTAGAGTTTTTAATTAATGAAATAAGACTGTCAGATATGTTGTCATAAATAATATTGAGATTTTCTTTTATGTTTGATAATGAATTTATATGATCTGCATAAAAGACCTTACAATGAACATCAGGAGTGTTTGGCGTGGCTGTCAAACTATCAGCAGAAGAATCCAATAACTTTTTCTTTTCTTCCAACGATAATTTAAGTTTTTTTCGTACGCCGTTAGGAAGCTCATTTTGAAGTGTATCAAAGTACGCTGTATAACATATTAAAGCATAGGCTGCTTGAATCTGTTCCAATCTATCAATATAGTTGCTTTCTACCTTCTGTGCAATGCAATCATAAACTTTATGTCCCAAATCAAAAAGTTTATTTTTAACATCTAACATTTCCAACAAAGGTAATATGCTTACACCAAAAACAATTGGACTAAAAATTATTGCAGCATTCGTCAATTGCTCAAATGCTGTTAAAATGTCTTTTCCTACTGCGGAATCTTTTTTTAAATACTTTTCTATGTCCTTAAATCTGTAATCTCGTATCATTTTTCATCCTCCTTTGTTTTATATATAAATTATACCACATTTATCATATTTTGTAAAGTATCGTTGAATTTTGTCGACAAAAAATATAATAGATTTTTTCGTTAGGTATTGACAATATTTTCTTTATATGATATACTCT
Source organism: Oscillospiraceae bacterium (assembly GCA_015065065.1). Lineage (GTDB taxonomy): Bacteria > Bacillota > Clostridia > Oscillospirales > CAG-272 > CAMEON01. Next base: position 39,030 of record SVQX01000012.1, on the reverse strand, counting down.
ATTTGTAGAAGGTTATCGAATATAGAAGCGATAACTCTAAGGATGTAGAAATACGAGGATGTTTAAATGATTATTATGTAAAAGAAGGTAGCAACTGATATTTTTATCTGCCTACCATAAAAGACAAGGATGTTTATGGCATAGGCAGTGTAAATAGGGGGATTTATTATATACCCGTATTATAATATCATTTATATTTTATATTTTTACATAGCCGTTGCCATGATATATCCACTTTTCAGAGATTTTAGGAAGGGGATGATTATCATGGTTTTTATTTTTCACTAAAAGAAACGCTATTCAATCTTAATACTAAAATTAATAACTGTTCCATGGAGGTGTCTTGCATTGAAAAAATATGTTGCGCTTGGGATTATACTTGAAGTTTTAATAATAGGAGCTTCCATTGTTTGTTATTTTTGCTTTTATAATAACGATACTACTCAATCATTGGTTAATTTCCTGCAAATAATAATACAATCAACCATTACTGGATTGATTACTTTCGGTGGATTATTTTTTACTATTTGGTCGCAGGAGCACCAAACGAAAATTAAGGAAGATAGAGACATATGCCCGTGTATCATCGCTAAAAAAATCGAAAATATAACTGCTCAAAGAAAGGTAACATCTATAAAAGAAACATCCCAAACAATTATCTGTACTACGGATGAAGATATAAGGATTGTAAAATGCATCTTCTGCAATTGCAAAAACACCTATGGACTTAATCTATTAATTAATAGTAAAAATGGAAACATTCTTTTAGGTAATATAAAAGACAACGATTTTACGATTTCCCTTGCGATAGGTTGCACTGATGGATACATCTATTTTTACTATGAAGATATATACGGACAAAAATATAGACAAAAATTGATATATAAGTATTCCGGTTCGCTTTCCGAGCAATTACAGTTTATTTCATATCAACCAGAAAGGATGAAGAAAAATGTTATCAAGTATAAATGAAAAATATTGTCAACCCGCTGTGTTTAGAAACGATATATATAGAAAATTTGAATTGCAATTCAATAGTTGTTTTTTAAACAATATTAATATTGAAAACGATTTATATGTAGAGCAACCCACAGATAGATATAAAAAAGCTTTAGATGTTTTTCTAAGTGGTCATAATAGCGATATTAAATTTTTAATAGGTTATACAGGAGTAGGGAAAACTACGTTTTTGAAGCATTATTTTAGATATAGAACTTTAGGATTTGTTCAATATCAAGAAGACGGCATTGTAATCCCTATTAGTTGGGACGGAAAAAAAGTATCTGACGATGGTTTTGAAAAAGAATTTGACAATCAAATTAGCAATGTTTTGGATAATTTGGTAGAGTATTTATATCACAATTACGAAACTTTGCTTTTGACAGAAAGCGAAACCATATTAGATTTCATAAACGCAACTCGCTCCGACATAATAACATCGTTGACAATTTATGAAACTGTTCAAGCTCAGCAGTCGGGAGTTTCTATCGAACAAGCTAAACTTCAAAAAAGCAAAGACAGGTATCCGGTTGCGTTTTCTTCATCACTATTGAAATATGTTATTCAAACTCATAGAAATGACATAAAACGACTTATATTTATAATAGATGATTTGGAAACTCTTGCACAAGACAAATTGCGTTATTTGATTACGGCATATTTGAATATCTATGATTGTTTGCATAATACAATATCTAAGCCAGTTGTCAATTTGTTAATCAGTTTAAGACCACACTCGTTTCGTTTTTTAAAGGAAAATATAGATCACAAATATATCAATGGTTATGGAAACTTTTTGGAAAATGAAGCGAATAGAATTGTAAAAGATCAAATTCCAGATGTAAAAGAAATTTTAATTTTAAGGTTTCAAGATGTTTTTAAAAAAACAGAAAATCCCGGTAATAAAGAAACATGGCGAATCGCAAAAGAAACATTTTACGAAATCATTTCCAGTTTAGATGAAAACCTTATAAAAACCATAACAGAGTTATGCCATCTAAATATTCGAGCAGTTATTGACTGTTTACAAATGATTCTTTCTAACAGGGTGTGGTGTCAAAACTACTCAGGAAATTACACGGAATATCCAAATGTTAAAGCAACAGACTATAGATTTGATATTGTAAATGTTATTCGAACTTTAGCGTGTGGAGAAAACTCAGTATATACTGGAAGGAAGGATGTCCAATTTAATCAATCAACCGTGTCAAATGTATTATCAAGACCACGGTTTGATGATAGTGATGTATTTATTCCAAATATTTTTATAGACTTACAAACCAGAATATGTGATATTTTGCCGATAGTTATAATGCAATATTTGGAAGGATATTTCTCATCTCAAGGAGCTACACCTCCTCAAACTGAGTTTATTAGCAAGGAAATGCTCTGCAATAACATCAAAAAGATTTTTGGGGATTATATAACGATTGAAAAAATCAAGTGTACTGTAGAGTATCTTTTTAATAACAGAATTATTAGAAAAAGCATTATAAGTAAAGATTCGAATGAAACCTTAAACAAATTACTTGATGACGATTTCGTTTATTTAACACTCAAAGGAAGCAGACTTCTTGCGATGTTAGAAAGTGATTCGGTTTTATTAGAAATCTATCGAGAAGATATAAAGCGAGAATATAGAGAACCTGAAGTTTTCTATAGATCTTCTTTTGAACTGATTTCTAACAATGCGCGTCCTATTTTATTTGAAGATTTAATAAATTTAACTACCGAAATATATAATGTCGAAGATGATTATCAAATTAACATTGTAGATACGGAGTTGCTCGCTTTTTATGAACTAAATTTCCCAATTTCAAGAAGATTGATCCGGGGTATAGAAAAATCTTTGCTACGTTCCCAGAACATCGATGAAATTCTAAAATCAGAACTGTTAGAAAAACTTTCTTCCTTGAATAGGCGCATTGAACGCAGAGTTAAAGAAATGAACAATAAGTTTTCAAGATATAGTTTTTCAACTTAATGTCATATTAAAATAATATTAGGTACTGTTGTAGCATCCTTAAAAAGATGTTTGCAACAGTACCTTTTTATTTCCTTATTTGTTTAGAACCTTTTCGCTATTAATCAACCAATACCCCACCAACAAGAAAGCAATTCCATATACTGCCGTTGATAGCACAGTTATCAATAAATGAGTTGTATTTACTGCATTGATAAATATAGCTTTGAGTATGTTAATAACATTGATGATCGGAATAAAATTGGTTGCAACGGATACGTTTCCTGTTTCCATATACATCGAAGCACCACCTACGACGGTAGGAATAAGTGTAAAGAGATTGATCCTCAGCGAGCCCTCCTTTACGGATTTTGCACTCAGAGAGAGCATACTGATAATTGCCGCCGTGAAGAAGGCGAATATACCCGTAACTAATAAAAATAATAATGTTTGCGTTGTGGACAATCCTATTCCTTTTGTAGATGTTCCCATTACCTCATCATTTAAGACAAAAGATATTATATATCCACCAACTGAGATCAAAGCGCTGAAACACACAAATATGAATACAGTGATTGTTTTGGCGAGATACAGTGGTTTTCTATTTATCTGAGTAGCAAGAATTCCTTCCAACGAACCGCGCTCTTTCTCTCCACAAAACAAATCAAGTGCAATTCCTGCACCACCTGTTGCAACAAACATCACTATCAGCATAGGTCCTAATATGGAGATCAAAGAATTGCCGCCATCCTTAGAGCTTGCGGACACATCCTCAAAGGTATAATTATAATCCGAAAGAAACTCCGCACTTTCACCATATAGATTTAATACCGCATATATCTGTGCTGTTTTATTGGCTTCAATAGCCGAACCTACGATATTAACCGCTTTGGTTGATTTAATTGAATTTTGGTCATAGATGATGTGATAACCATTTTCATCCTTGTTAAGAATTAAAGATATTTTTCCAACCTTAAGATCCGTAGTGGCATCGTCTGTTTTGACGACTTCTACATTTACATCGTTAAAAATAAGAAAATCTGTAACCTCTGCAATACCAGCTTCATCGTTGGTTGCCAAAACAAGCTGCTCTGCAAGACTTTCATCGGCAGATTCAATTTGATTATCATAAAAGGTTAAGAGTAATGGAAAAATCAAAAGCGGTAGAATCATCATCACAATGCTTCTTCTGTCGCGGAAACAGTCAAGCAATTCTTTCTTTAGAACGATTAGAAATTTTTTCATTGTTGCTTGCTCCTTTCTCTGTAATAAAAGAAGAGATCCGCAGTGTCACTACAACCGCTTTCCTGCAAAAGAAAGTTTTTCTCACCTTGTGCAACTATTTTTCCTTCTTCGATAAATACCAAATTGTCGCAGAGACGCTCCATTTCGTGTGCATTATGTGTTGAAAGTAAAATCGTCTTTCCTTGCGACTTGCAATATAAAATAAAATTTTGAACGTCCTTAATAGAATTGATGTCAAGACCGGTTGATGGCTCATCCAACAAAAGCACGTCAGGCGAATGGATGATAGAACGTGCAAAAGCTACCTTCTGTCGCATTCCTCTTGAAAACCCTCCCACACGTCGATCTATGTAAGCATTCATATCAAGAAGTTCAACAAGCTCATTCAAACGTTGCTCTGCGATTTTTCTCTCCACACTTTGCAGATCCGCAAAGTAAAGTATGTTTTCTCTTGCGGTTAATCGCTCGTATAGTGAAACATCACCGCCGAGCAAAATCCCGATCTTCTCTCTTGCCTTATGCGGCTGCTTTACCGTATCTATATTATCTATCAATATAGTTCCTTTGTTTTGCTTTAAGAGTGTAGCAATCATTCGCATTGTTGTGCTTTTGCCAGAGCCGTTACTACCAATAAGTCCGGTGATTATACCAGATTCGGCGCAAAATGATATATTGTTCACGGCAATTTTTTTGCCGAATTGTTTTGTTAAACTATCAACTTTAATCATCATTCCTCCTAAAATCGGCAATGTGGGGAGGCTTATTGCCGCCCCACACGCCTTTGTGTGTCAAATTACTTTCTGCGAAGTGTCTTTGCGGATGCAGCGGTAACACAAACAAAAAGAATTCCCCAAACAATCCAGAATCCCATAGTTACTTCTCCTTTCTTGAAAATTTAACTACTGACATTTTTACTACATAATTTGCATTATGTAGTATAGTCCTTCTAAAAATAAAAAAAGCGTAGGACAATCCATACGCTCAATAAGACCAATGAAAAAACCGGCCTTTCATTGGTCTGTTTGTCGCGCCGTTTTTGAAAAAAACTTGGCGAACTACGCCGCATTTTCTCGGATTTTGGCTTGACAAAAGCTATGTTTAGTGGTATAATACAATATGTAATTATTGACGTTCACCGCATAATGCAAATTATGTGGTGTTTTCTTTTTTGGTGGTGTTTAACACCGCAAAAGTCCTAATTTTTGTATCTGTCTGCGGTGTATCTCGCCCGTTTCCATTGTATATATTCTCGTCGTGTTCACACTACTGTGTCCGAGAATGTCGGCAAGACGCACGATGTCCTTTTGTAAGCTATAATAAGTGCGCGCGAAAAGATGACGGAGGTTGTGGGGAAAGACCTTCTTCTCCGACACATTCGTCGCCTTACATAGCTTTTTCATATCACTCCAAATATTCGATCTATCAAGCGGATTGCCGTTCTTCGTTACGAACACGGCTCCGCTTTTTATTTTTTGCTCTTTAATATATTGCTTTAAGATCTGACAAAGCTGCTTGGGCAAGAATACTTGTCTGCACTTGCCTTTGCAGTTGATTTCGGCAATGCCGCGCGATATTGCTTCAACAGTAACGTAGCGAACCTCGGACACACGAATACCTGTGGAGCATATGGTCTGCATCAAGAGATACAAACGCTCGTTTTTCTTCTGCTTTGCCGCTTGTAAAAGGCGGTCATACTCTGCTTTGGTTAGTTCTTTGTCCGTGGACGCGAAAATCTGCTTTTGGATTTTGAGATTCTTCACTCTCAAATCGTACCGCTCCATAAAATTGAAAAAGCTATTGAGCGATGAGAGTGCGGCATTGACACTCGCAGGGGCGTATTTCTCGCAAAGATAGGATTTATAGGCAAGAACAGTAGCTTTGCTCAGCTCCTGCTCACCAAGCCATAATTGGAACTCACCCACATCGTGCAGATACTTATTGACGGTTGCCGCCGCCTTTTCCTCGTTAATTAGATAGTCATTGAATGATCTTATTATTTCAGTTGTAATTTTTCTCATAGTCTATCATCCTCCTTACTATCTAATATTTTATCACGAACAGATGAATATATTTATGGTTCCTATTATTGTATCAAATATCAGCTAAAATGAAAACAATCCGCAGACTATAATATAGTCTATGGACTATGTGAATTATAAAAAAACAGAGATACGAATCAAAAACTGACTCGTATCTCCTTTGAGTTATTAAATTTCCATCTTGATCTCGGTAATAAATGTACCTATATCCTTGATGAGTTTAAGTATAAATTCTTTCTCTCTTACAGTGCAATTATTGAGGTTGACATATATTTGCCGTTCAATTTCTTTATGTACTTGCGGAATATCGGTGAACAATATGCCATCTGCTGATACTTGCAAAGCTTCGGCAATTTTAAGTAAGACTTCTGCGCTTAGACTTTTGCGTCCTCGCTCGATATTGCTTAAATGACTGACTGAAATATTGGCTTTTTCGGCAAGCATTGCTTGGCTATATTCCTTGTCCGCGCGAGCTTGTGCGATGCGCCGCCCAACTGATATAAGAAAAGTTGATTTTTGCATTGCAGTTACCCCTCTTTGTTGAGTTGCAACTGCGTTTCAAGCATCAGTTGTGCGCCTAATTTGAAAGCGTATGTAAAGATGGCTTCCTCGGCATAGCTCGCGTATTCGCTCCAACAATCGTCGAACTTCTCAAAGATTTCTTTTTGTTCGTTGGTCATTGTTTTGAGCAGGTCATCGTGATGCCGAGCCATATACTCCATCAACTGCTTCATTTCGGGAGAATTATTACGGCTATCTGTTTGTGGGCAGATGTTTCCGTGCCAAAGTTCGTTGATGATCGACTTCATACCAACACCACCTCCCGCAAAACGATTTCTTCCGCGCTTGCCTTGATGTTGTTCATCTCGGCAACCCAACGAAGCATATCGCGAGCTTTCAAATTCTCGTCGATACCTCTTTCGGCAGCGAGGCGGGGAATGATGGTTTCAAGCATTTCGTTTGCTTCAAGGTCTGTCTCATGCAACCGAGCGTTCAACTTGCCTTCGGTCAGCAGGGTGGTGTACCTTCCGCGACGGTGTTGCTTGATGTAATCAAGGTGCATCTGTCCGTACTTGCCGATCTGATAGTCGGTCTGTTCGGGAAGGGTTACATTAGGAATAAGGTGTCCGTTTTCTTCGTGATAAGTCCCACCAAGGTTTTCATACAATGTTTTCATTACAGTATCTCCATTCAAATAAATATTTGCGATATACTGTATCGATTGTCTTTACCACTATTTTTAGAAACCTTCGTTATGGGACATCAAGAGAAGCAGCCGCACAAAAACGCAAACTCCGATAGTCGCCAAACTAACTTTACGTGAAAAGGGTGTAACCACACTAACATCATAAATGGAATTTGCATTTTATCAAATTCAATATGATGTCAGTATACGCCAAAAGAGTATACCTATCCCTAAAAATAAAGATAGTACACCCGTCTTTCACGTTTATTCGGTTAGCTTGGCAAGTTCATCATACCACACAAGTCTCCGTTTGTCAAGTGCAAATGGATAAATTTTCTTTTGTTTCTTTTCAGTTTAGATTTCTCTTGTATAATTTTGTCGTAAATATCATAGGCGTTATTTCAGATATCATTTTCATGCGGCAGAGGAACGGTGTTCCTTTTGCCCGAAAGGCGGAGACTATGAATACACAGACTATTGACGGAAAATGCTACGCGCGGATGCTGCTGGGTGGCGCGGCGCGGCTTGCCGAGAGGCGTGACGAGCTGAACGCGCTCAACGTTTTTCCTGTAGCGGATGGCGACACGGGCACAAATATGCTCAAAACCGTGGAGGGCGGACTTTCCCGCGTGAGCGGTGAAATGGTGGACGTCGGTGCGGCGTCGTGCGACTTTTCCAAGGGAATTTTACTGTCGGCACGCGGAAATTCGGGCGTTATCCTGTCCCAGATATTTGCGGGCATCAACGAAGGACTCGCGGGGCTTGAGAGCGTTACCGCATCCCAGCTTGCCGAGGCTTACAAGCACGGCATCTCGCGCTCTTACGCGGCGGTACAGAATCCCACCGAGGGAACGATACTTACCGTTTTTCGCGAAAGCACGGAATATGCGGCGGCGCATATTGATGCCGACTCGTCGGTTGAGGACTTTTACCGTTTGCACGTTGAGGAGGCGAAGCGCTCCCTTGCGGCGACTCCCAAGATATTACCCGTTCTCGCAGAGGCGGGTGTTGTGGACTCGGGCGCGGCGGGCTATCTTTGTATAGCCGAGGGTATGTACGAGGCGCTCGGCGGCGCGGAGATATCCTTCTCATTGACGGAGGAGAGCGAAAAGAGCGACGTTGATATTGACAAATTCACCCGTGACAGCGTGCTTGAATTCGGCTACTGCACCGAGTTTTTGCTTCGCTTGACTACGGCGAAGGTTGACCCTGACAATTTTGATATTTCCCGCGTGCTGTCGGTGCTTGACGAGCTTGCGGGCGAGAGCGTTGTGGCGTACAAGCAGGACGATATCGTCAAGGTCCACGTCCACACCTTCACCCCCGGAGCGATTCTTGCGCGGATGCAGGAGTTTGGCGAGTTTTTGACGGTCAAGATAGAAAATATGTCCCTCGGTCACTCGGAGGAAAAGTCGGCAGATATCGCGCAAAAGCCAAAGGCTGACAAGACTTACGCTGTTGTTTGTGTCGCGAGCGGTGACGGTATGGCGGCACTGTTTAAGGATATGGGAGCGGATCTTATCGTCTCGGGCGGGCAGACGTCAAACCCGTCCATTGAGGAGTTTGTGCGCGCGTTTGACGAGTGCGGCGCGGAGAATATTATCGTACTTCCGAATAACAAAAATATCATCCTTGCCGCTAAGCAGGCAGCAGAGCTTTACGAGGGGGCGAGGGTACACGTTATTCCAAGCAAGAGCATCATGCAGGGCTACGGTGCGCTGTCAGTCATTACCCCGGGTATCAAGGACATGGACGCGCTTGTGGCAAGTGCTACCCGCGCGGCGGTTGATACCGTTGACGGTGAGATCACGCAGGCGGTGCGGGACGCCGTCATTGACGGGGTGCAGGTCAAGGTCGGCGACTATATGGCTATCAGTGGCGGCGAGATCGCGGCGGTGGCGGATAATCCCGAGGACGCGGTGCTTGCAATGCTTGAAAAAACGGACACCGAGCTTTGCGAGATAATCACTCTTATCGTCGGCAAGAGCGTGTCGGACGACAAAAGGGCAGAGCTTACCGAAAGGCTCTCGGAGCTTTACGGGGACTGCGAGGTGGTGGTCCATATTGGCGGTCAGGACGTGTACGATTATTACGTAGCAGTAGAGTAAAGGGGGAGCTATGATTAAAATAGTTATTGATACAAAAGGCGGCGACAAGGGTGCGGCGACTATGATTAAGGGCGCGGCTCTGGCGCTTGAAAAATTTGACGAGCTTTCGGTTGCTCTGGTTGGCGACGGCGAATATATTGCGGCAGAGTGCAAGGCGCTTAATATGCCCAAGGACCGCGTGGAGATAATCGACGCGCCGCTTGAGATCACCAACTTCGATAATGCAGCCGACGCGCTGTTTAACAAGACCGAATCGTCTATGCTTAAGGGACTTCGCACTCTTGGCGAACGGGAGGACCTTTTCGGAATTATTTCGTCGGGAAATACGGGGATTCTGCTCACGGGAGCTATGAGATATCTTTCGGGCAAGGAGAGGGTTCGTCCCGCAATGGCGGCGGTGCTTCCCGCGCAGAGCGGCGGATTTACCTGCCTTGTGGACACGGGCGCGACTATCGACTGCACGCCGCAGATGCTTCATCATTTTGCCCGTCTTGGCGCAGGATTTATGCGCGACACCTATGGAATAGAAAGTCCCAAGATCGGACTGCTGTCCAATGGCGCCGAGCCTACCAAGGGCAACAAGCTGGTGAAGGAAACGTATCCCGTTCTGGCGGCGGATGAGTCCTTGAATTTCATTGGAAACGTAGAGGGCAATACCGCGCTGTCCGGTGTGTGCGATGTGCTTGTGTGCGACGGCTTTGCGGGCAATCAGGTGCTTAAGGTCACCGAGGGAACGGCGACGCGGATAATTACGGACGTAATGAAATACGCTCACCGCACGGGTAACAAGGATATTATGGCTCTCGGTGCGCATCTGATGAGCATTTACGATATCGGCTCGCTGGGAGGCGGATTTATTCTCGGAGTTGAAAAGCCCGTCATAAAAACTCGTGGTAACGCAGGCGAGAGCGCGGTTGTGAATACCGCCGAAATGCTGCTTAATATGGCTCATAACAGAGCGGTGTTTGACGCCGACAGAAATAAGGTTTAAAGGAGAGGGAATATGTCAAAGATCAAAATCATGTGTACCTCTACGGGCTGTATTGAATACGCCCCCGAGCGGTACAGAAATCTCGGAATTGAAATCATCCGCATTCACGTTTTCTTTGAGGGCAAGGAGTACAAGGAGGGACTTGACCTTGATCCCGTGGAGTTTTATAAACGACTTGAAACCATAGAAAACCCGAAGGACAATCTGCCCTATACGGCTATGCCCGACACCGAGGATATCCAAGCCGCCTTTGAAGGCGCGATAGCCGACGGATATGACGAGGCTATGGTGTTTGCTATTTCGTCGGGCTGCGGCGGAACGTACAATAAGATCAGCCTTATCGCAAAGGATTACAAAGACAGGCTGAAGATACACGTTATCGACACCAAGATCACCTGCTTTGGCGAGGGCTTCCTTGCCATCAAGGCGGCAGAATTTGCACAGAAGGGAATGTCGAGCGAGGATATTCTCAAGGAGATCGGATGGATGATGCGCCGTCAGGTATTTATGGGCGTTGACGGAAAGCTGGACTATCTCATTTACAACGGCAGACTCAAGGGCGGCAAGGCGTTTATGGGTCAGATGCTCAATATCTGCCCGGTGGTACATTTTTCAAAGGACGGCGAGATAGTTGCGCTTGAGAGCGTGCGCACACCGAAAAAGGCGCTCGCCCGCACCTGCGAGATCCTTCGCGACATAATCGGCGACAGAGAGCCTAAGGACTATTTGCTCTGGCATATTTACACGGGTCCCTCTCTTATTGAAACGTTGAAGCAGATAGAGGGCAAGTTCGGAATACAGACTAACCACGAGGCGGTAATTATGTCACCCGTCAGCGGTGCGCACAACGGACCGTGGCTTGCAGGCTACGGACTTGCGTTCCTGCGCCGCGAGGACGAGGACGTGGAGGCATGATATGGTGGAGATAAGAGAGGTGAAAACCTCCCGTGACGTCAAGGAATTTATCCGTCTGCCTCTTCGTATGTATAAAAAATGCCCCTATTTCGTGCCGCCGCTTTACAGCGACGAAAGGAAGCTTGTTTCCACGGGCGGAAGCCGTGATATTGCAGAGTCGGTATTTTATCTCGCGCTGCGCGACAGCAAGGTCGTGGGCAGGATACAGGGAATCATACAAAAGCAGTACAACGACAGTCACGGCGTCACTCAGGCGAGATTTACCCGCTTTGACAGCATTGACGATGCAGAGGTGGCGTGCGCGCTTTTCTCCGCCGTTGAAGAATGGGCGGGCTCGCACGGAATGACGGAGGTGTGCGGGCCTCTCGGCTACAACGATCTTGACCGCGAGGGCTTGCTTGTTGAGGGCTTTGAGGAGGATTCTACCTTTGAGGAGCAGTATAATTTTGAGTATTACGGAGCGCTCGTTGAGGGGGCGGGATACTCAAAGGACGTGGATTGGCTGGAATACGAGCTTAAAATGCCAGAGCGCCGCAACGAGATGCTCACCCGCGTGGCAAAGCGCACGCTGGAGCTTAACCGCCTGCACGTCGTTGATCCGAGCAAATTTTCAAAAAAGGAATACATAGAAAAGTACCGCGACGGATTTTTCGACTGTCTTGACGAGTGTTACAGCCATCTTTACGGCACTGTAAAGATATCAAAGGCGGCGCAGGACGAGCTGATAGGACAGTTCATGCTGCTTATCAACAAGGAATATCTCGTGTTTATCTGCGACGAGAATGACCGTGTGGTAGCCTTTGGACTTTGCTTCCCCGGCATCGGAGGTGCGCTCAAGGGTAGCGGCGGGCGGTTGACTCCCGTGACGCTTTTGAAGCTTTTGCGCCTTGTGGCAAAGCCTGAGACGATAGACCTCGGACTTGTGGCAGTGCGCCCCGAATATCAGAATTCGGGTGTTAATGCCGTTATCGTAAACGACCTTTTGGACGTGCTGGAGAAGGGAAAGGTAAAACGGTGCGAGACCAATCTTAATCTTGAAACCAACACTGCCGTGCAGGCGCAGTGGAAGCATTTTTCCGCCCGTCAGCACAAGCGCAGAAGATCATATATCAAAAAAAATGGAGGCTAATATGCTTGAAAAATTAAAGGAATTGCTCGGGAAGGTACTGCCCGACGTGGATATGGCAACGGTAACGGAGGAAACAAAGCTTGTTGACGACCTTGGCTTTGACTCCCTCGCTATGATGATGCTGTCAATGGAGATCGAGGACGCCTTCGGGTTTAAATTTACCGAGTTCGTCCGCTTTGAAACCGTGGGCGACGTTTGCGGGTATCTTGAAAGCAGAATTTAATAAAAAAACCGCCGCGAGGCGGTTTTTTTATTAGTTGATAGTTGATAGTTGATAGTTGATAGTTGATAGTTGCGCCATGTTCTGCGTAAAGCTTCAAATTAAACCGGAAGCGCGTAGACAAGGAATCAATGCGGGTTATAGAGATGTTTTTTGTATTTGGGGAACTTCAATTTTCCCTTAAGCCTTTTCCAAGGCTTTTATTTCTTGTCTTATCAAATAAAGTATTTCTCCATTCGCCGAACGACCATAATATTTTGAGATATAGTGTAGCTTATAATGAAGTTCGGGGTCAATTTCTATTCCAAGATGCTTATTATCTTTGTTTCTCATGAAAATCTCCATAAAAATCTTAATATAAGTACATTTTAAGATTATTTTACGGTATAATGCTATGAGTATGCTTGAATTAAGTATACTAAATATTGATTGGGAGGTTATTATGAAAATTGCGGTTGTTGGTTCGAGGAACGTTACTGTAGCTGATATCGGCAGGTATATCTCTGAAGGTGAAGAAATTGTTTCGGGTGGTGAGGTAGGTGTAGATTCTTGTGCTGCAGGATACGCGAAAGAGAAGGGGATAAAGCTTACCGTGTTTCTGCCTCGATATGAGCTTTACGGTCGAGCTGCGCCAATTGTAAGAAACAAAGAAATAGTTGACTATGACGATAAGATCGTCGCTTTTTGGAATGGTAGCCCCAAGCGCACGTTATCGGTTATAAAATATGCTGAAAAAGCAGGGGAGCCGTGTGACATTATCCTTTGTGAGCAGATATATGTATCTTATGCCAAGTCCATACTTGAAAAAATCACAGCCACCCGCTATCAAAACGGGTTGCTGTAATTATTCCTCTTTATGCTCTTTATTTTCTGTAACCTTCTGATGCTTTTTTTCAATGACATTGTAGATTATGAATCCGACAATGCTTATGGCGGCGGTTATTGTAAAAATAATTATCGCGGACGTATAATTCTGCTCGCCCACGGCACTTCCGCCCATGGTTGAGGTTATGAGGGAGGGGAAGCGCGCGGCTGTCGTCAGCAGAATATAGGTGGGGATGCTCATATCCGTAAGACCTATGGCATACGTCAACAGATCCTTGGGTGTACCCGGAATCAAAAAGAGAATAAAGGTAAGCGAATTTCTCTTTCGCTCGTCGTGCAACCACTTGATGGAGTCCATTTTTTCCTTGGGGTAAAAGGTGTAAACGAACTTACGACCGAAGCGGCGCACGAGCATAAGGACTATTATGCTTCCCACGGTTGCGCCGATAAGACATACGAGCATGCCGCCCCACGCGCCGAATGCATAGCCTGCCGCTATCTCCACAAGCTCACCGGGGACGAGAGCCACGACCACCTGCACCGCGCACAGGGCTATCATAATAAGCGTTCCCACTATGATATGTCGGTTAATGAAGGCGCGCACTCGTTCAATATCCGTCAGATATTCTCTGAATATTATCACGAGAAATACCGTCAGAACTATGAAAATAGCCGAAAGAACGCCGAGGATAACGGACGCCCGACGGCGCTCGGGGGACAATTTTTCCTTTTTGCGTTTGCTCTTGTTTTTCATACGGTTCTCCATTTGACTTTTAATGATTAACGTCGGATTTAGCAAGGGGAAGCGTTACCGTAATGCGGCTGCCCATGCCCTCACGGCTTTCAACGTCTATACTGCCGCCGCAAAGGTCAACTATTCTGCGGACTATTGTAAGCCCTATGCCGTTGCCCTTACCGCTGTGGGAGCTGTCACCCTGATAGAATTTTTCAAATATATGCTTCTGCACCTCGGCATCCATGCCGATACCGGTGTCGCTGATAACGACCGCGGCGGAGGTATCGTTTTCTCTGAGAGTACAGCTTATTTTTCCGTCGGGCGGAGTGAATTTTATCGCGTTTCCAAAAAGATTTATCCATATATGGGAGAGCATATCCTCGTTGAAGGTGTATCTGATGGGGTCAAGGTCGATATCAAGCTCGATATTCTTGTCTACCCACTGCTGCTCAAGCATAAGGATGCAGGCACGTATTTGCTCGTCAAGATAGAATTCGGTCTTTTCTGTAACTATCTGTTGATTTTCAAGCTTTGACAGGAGTAGGATGTTTGATGCCATGTTGGTAAGTCGGTCGGATTCGTCGGCGATGATGTCGATATATTCGCGCCGTTCCTCCTCTGTGAGTCCGCCCACCTGAAGCTGTTGGGCAAAGCCGCGAATGGATACCATGGGCGTTTTGAACTCGTGGGAAAAATTGTTGATGAAGTCATTTCGGAACATTTCGATTCCGTCAAGCTCGCGAGCCATATTATTGAAGCTGCGCTGAAGCGTACCCATGTCCGATTGCGGATGCGACGTTTCCTCCAGCTGCACCTTGTAGTTTCCCGCGGCGATCTGCTTTGTCGCCGTTATCATTTTGCGAAGCGGGCGGAACACGTTTTTGTATATGATGCTTGAGGCTATCGCGCTGACTGTCGTAAGCGACACCAGAAAGACGATTCCCGTTACCAACGGATGCAGGGCAAACACCGGGAAAATTATGGCAAGCAGGGAATAGATAAACAAAATGAGCAGGGATACGGATATCAGCACCGCAAGAATATAAAATGTAAGCTTTCCTTGCAGAGTTTTTGCAAAGAATGGCAGCCTGCGCATAAAGCGTCGAGTGTGTTTTCGGTTGTCGCTTTTCACCTCAGATATACCGCCTTGTAGCCAAGTCCGCGCACGGTGATGATGCTGAAGTCCTCACTGCCTCTGAAGCGGTCGCGCAGACGGCTGATATGAACGTCCACGGTGCGCTCGTCGCTCTCGCTGTCCATGTCCCATATCTCGTCCATCAGCTGGCGTCGGGTAAATATTTTGTTGGGATAGGAGAGTAGCTTGAACAGCAGCAGAAATTCCTTTTGCGGAAGCTCAAGCGCGCTCTCTCCCGACTCAGACTCGGTCTTGATGGTAAAGGAGTCGTACATCAGCACCGTTTTGCCCACCGTCAGCTTCCGCTCGCTGGCTATTCGGGAGCGGCGGAGCAGTGCGCCCACGCGCAATATCA
This sequence comes from Oscillospiraceae bacterium, assembly GCA_015065065.1. Lineage (GTDB taxonomy): Bacteria > Bacillota > Clostridia > Oscillospirales > CAG-272 > CAMEON01. The sequence continues at coordinate 23,184 of SVQX01000012.1, read as the reverse complement.
TTTCCTCAGAGTCAAAGGGCTTGGTTATATAGTCGTCCGTTCCCGTGATAAATCCGCGGCGCTTGTCCACGGGCGACTGCTTGGCGCTGACCATCAGAATGGGCAGATTGCAGCCCGAGGAGCGGAGCGCGTTTGTGAATTCGTAGCCGTCCATTCGCGGCATCATTATGTCAAGAATTACAAGGTCGACGTGGCATTTGTCAAGCTTTGTCAAGGCATCCTCGCCGTCCGTGGCGGGAATGGCGTTGTAGCCGTGCTGCTCCAGCACGGTGCAGATGAGTCGGCGGGTGTTTACGTCGTCCTCTGCTACCATTACGTTGAACATAATATTTCTCCTTTCAATGGACTCAAAAATATCTATACACTGTAATTTTACATTAAATTTGTTAACTCAATATCAACAAAAAAGCTACGACGTGAATGTTTTTTTAATTTTTTTTGACAAGCGAGCCGCATTGGTGTATAATAGAAGTCAAGAGGCAAACCTCAATTTAACGGAGGACTTAAAATGAACGAGAAGCACTGTTTCGGCATAGGCATGGAATCCCTGACCGAGCTGTATAAAATAGGACGCGGGCCGTCCAGCTCCCATACCATGGGTCCCGAGCGCGCCTGTAAAAAATTTATAAAGGAAAATCCGACGGTTGACAGCGTGCGCGTCGTACTGTACGGCTCGCTCGCTAAGACGGGGCGGGGGCACGGTACGGATGAGGTCATTCGCAAGACGGTAGCTCCTCTTAGGTGTCTTGTGGAATTCGACTGCGACACGCATGAGCTGCCTCATCCCAACACCATGGATATTATAGGCTTTGAGGACGGAGTCCAAACGGCGAGAGTACGGGTTTTGAGTGTCGGCGGAGGAAGCATATCCTATGATGGCAGAGATGATGCAAGGCATGCAAGGGTATATCGGGAAAGCAGCTTTTCGGATATCGCCGACTACTGCCGACGTAATTCCTTGCGACTGTGGGAATACGCGCTCGAAAGGGAAGGCGACGGATTTTTGGAATATATGAGTCGTGTGTGGTCAGCTATGAAAAAGTCGGTTGCCATGGGGCTGGACGGTGATGGAATACTGCCGGGTGGACTTGACGTCCGCCGCAAGGCAAAGTCGCTTTACCGTGCGCAGCGGCTCGGAGAGAGCGCGGAAACGCGGGAAAACAGATTGGTGTGCGCCTTTGCCTTTGCTGTAAGCGAGCAAAATGCGGCGGGTGAGCAGATAGTAACGGCTCCCACCTGCGGTGCGGCGGGGGTCTTGCCCGCTGTGCTTTACTATCAACAGCAAAAAAACAAATACAGCGACAAGCAGATGGTTCGTGCGCTTATCACGGGTGGTGTTATCGGAAATCTTATAAAGACAAACGCATCCATCTCGGGCGCGGAGTGCGGGTGTCAGGCGGAGATAGGAAGCGCCTGCGCTATGGCGGCTGCGGCTCTTGGCGAATTGCAGACCTTGGACCTTGACAAGATAGAATATGCTGCCGAGATAGCCATTGAGCATCATCTGGGACTGACCTGCGACCCTATCTGCGGACTCGTGCAGATACCCTGTATTGAGCGTAACGCCGTTGCCGCCATGCGTGCTATCAACGCCGTCAGCCTTGCGGGATTTTTGTGGGACTCTCGTAAGATCTCCTTCGATAAGGTTGTGCATACCATGAAGGAAACGGGCAGAGATCTCTCGTCCTCCTATAAGGAAACGTCAGAGGCGGGACTCGCTAAAATAGAATTGCGCGGGAGTTGAGAAGGTATACGTGGCTTCGCCCACGCCGTCACATAGACAATAAAAATCATAAAAACATCACGGGAGTAAGCTCCCGTCACTTCGTTTGTTTTGACCCGTCACCATTGTAGTACTTGGTAACAACTAAAACTTGACTTTGCTTTCCCCGCCCGTGTTATCCTCGAGCAAGCCTCGAGCTTCGAGATTCTTCGCGCATTTGCTCTGCAAATAGGCGCTCAAGAATGACCGCATTCGCTATGCGAAATGCCACGAGGCGCAGCGAAGGATCTCGGGACGGAATATTAAATATAAACCTTTAGTTGTTACAAAGTGCGGGAGGATAGTATCCTCCCGCACGATTTTCTTAAACCTTGGTCGATAAAAGCGGGAGGCTGATAGCCTCCCCTACATATTTTCGGCGGGGTCACCCCTACAATGCGGAAATGTCAAAAATTTATTGGTGTTGTTATATTTTTGCCGTATGGCGGGGGTTTAACATAGGCTCCCTTGTGTAAAGGGCGTTGGCGAGCGTATGCGAGACTGAGGGATTGTTTTAACGTATCTCTAACCTTTTACAATCCCTCCGTCACGGTTTTGCCGTACATAAGGGAGGCTCAAATTGAAAATTTTCGCGTTGGCGTGTTGATTTTTTGATATCAAAAATCACCTCATCCACCGCTAACGCGGTCTCCCTTCCCGCACTGGGGAAGGCTTAATGCAGCGATTACCGCACGGTTATTTTTCATCCAAGTGCAGATATATGCGGTGATTTCCACAAACGCCGCGCATTGAATTATCACCAAGCCTTCTCCGGTGGGAGAAGGTGGCGCGGAGAAGCCGTGACGGATGAGGTGTTTTTCGAATATGAAAAAGCATCAAGACGAGTATTTTGATTATTCTGCGATATTCAGAAAACGTCCTCGACGGTACGTTGATTTAATTTTACAATTTAACGAAAAAATATTATTATTTGCCCCCAAATGCAGATTTTATAAAGCAAAAGACGTAAAAATTTTTTATAAATGTTGCAAAAAACAAAATAATGTGATATACTTATAATGTATATTTGTGTTCGGACGAAAAAATCGAGCCGTAAAAGGCTATAAGCGGAGGTACTATGGGCGCGCTTTCACCCTATCTTGAATGTGGCAAAATAATAAATACACACGGCGTCAAGGGAGCGGTGAAGGTAGACCCTTGGACGGACACGCCTAGGGATTTTTTGGATTTCAAGCGCGTGTTCTTTAAAAATGCCGACACGTATCGCGAGGTGCGCGTGCTTCACTCGTCGGTTTTCAAGCAGTTTATAATCTGTGAGCTTGAGGGGGTGTGCGATATGGATGCCGCCGAGGCTTTGAAAAGCAAATTGCTGTATGCGGCAAGGGAGGATTTCAATCTTGCGGAGGGACAGTATTTTCTTGCCGATATTGAGGGCGTTGAGGTTATCGACGACCGTGACGGTAAGCGGCTTGGTGTGCTGGAGGAGATACTCCCGGGCGCGGCGTCAGCAATATATGCAGTACGGACGGACAAGGGACAGGTCCTCGTTCCCGCAGTCCCCGAATTTGTAAAGGACGTTTGCCCGGGCGAGTTTATAAGGATACGTCCCATTGACGGAATGTTCGACGAGCTTTGACGGAGGATGGTAGGCTTTGCGATTTGATATAATGACGCTTTTCCCGGAGCTTGTGGATAGGGTTCTCGGTGAGAGCATAATAGGGCGCGCGCAAAAGAGCGGCGCTATTGAGGTAAACACCTATAACATCAGGGATTATTCAGAGGACGTTCATCGTCGCGTGGACGATACGCCCTACGGCGGCGGCATGGGAATGCTCATGGCAGCACCGCCGATATACAACTGCTACCGTGCCGTGCTTGAGCGGCAGATAGCGGACGGCTTTGACGGCAGACGTCGGGTCATCTATCTGTCGCCGACGGGAAAGATACTCGACCAGAAAAAGGCGGAGGAGCTTGCCTCGTCCTTTGACAACCTTATACTGCTCTGCGGACACTACGAGGGCGTTGACAGACGAATAGTTGACGAGATAGTGGACGAGGAGATATCGGTGGGAGATTACGTCCTGACGGGCGGAGAGATACCTGCGTGTATCCTTGTGGATTGCGTAGCTCGGCTTGCCGACGGGGTCTTGTCTGCGGCGGAGTGCCATGAAAATGAGAGTATTTCGTCGGGACTGCTTGAATATCCGCAGTACACACGTCCCGTTGAATTTCACGGCGTGCGAGTTCCGGACGTGCTGCTGTCGGGCGACCACAAAAAAATAGACGCATGGCGGCGTGAGGCAGCCTTGGAGCTGACGGCGCGACTTCGTCCCGATCTGCTGACTCTTGATGACGGCGCGGACGCTGAAAAAAACGAGAAAAGATAAAGAAAATTTTGCGAAAGGAGAGGGAATATGGAGCTGAAAAATAAAACGGGTCCCCGTATTGAAAAGAAAAGCTCGCTCATATGGACGGGACTTCAGGACACCACGGCGCGACTTTACAGTCGTATTTTGCGCGGTCCTGTAGGAAAATTTTTCACGTCATACCGCTCCTTTGATAAGGGTATATTTGGCGGCGGCAGACGCACCGATAAGATCCGCTCCGCCTCTCAGGCACGCATGACATTGCTTCGCGCGGCGGAGTCCAGCCGACTTTTCGGAGCGTTCCGACAGCTCGGCTCGTTGCTTTTGTCTGTTCCCATCAATTTTTACGGACTGTTTTGCTTCATCAGCGCAGCGCTTGCGTTGATAGGCTATTACGTTATTCCGCTGACTTCGTTTAAGATGACGTTTGGGATAAGCAGCCCTTGGATGCTTATCGCCATATTGCTTTTCTCATTGCCGCTGTGTCTGTCGGGCAAGCCGACTTACCGTTCGCTTGGGGACAGCTTTGTCATGCGAACGCTGATCGTGCGCCTTTTGGGTGTGCCCGAGGAATCGGTAAGACGGACGCGCTCTCACCGTGGCGCGGGCTGGATGTATTTTGCATTTTTCCTGATACCGCCGGCGGCGTTCATATCCTTGCGGTTTAAGCCTTGGATAATCCCGCTTGTTTTCTTACTGCTTGGCGTTATAGCACTTATACTCTCCGTTCCGGAATCGGGAGTTATTCTGTCCTGTGCGCTGCTTCCCTTGATGTGGATCAGCGATATCATGCTGTACGTCGTTGTCGCAGTTATAATCACGGTATGGATATCTTACGCCTTCAAGCTGATACGCATGCACAGAACTATGAGATTTGATATTCTTGACGTGGCTGTGCTGATATTTGGAATTATGATATTCGTCGGTGGATTTAGCGGAAGCGTCGTAAGCTATAGCACCGTTCACGAGGCGGTGATATTGTCGGTGCTTCTTTCGATATACTTCCTTATCGTAAATCTTATGGCGGGCAGAGCCTATCTCAAGCATTGTCTTGTCGGAGTGCTTGTCAGCGTTATACTCGCGACGGTGCTTGGATTTGCGGGGTACATCTCTCCCGATAGTATGGAATGGATCGCGGGCTCTTACGCAGGCGATAAAATATCGGATGCATGGAGTCGGCTCGTCGGCTTTCTCGTCGGAATAAACGCAGACGTTATTTTGCTTGTTACCTTCACGTTGCCCTTCGCTCTTTCCGCATTCATGCGCTGTAAGCGTATTATCGGTAAGGTCGGAATGATGGCGCTTTTGCTTGCGGATGTTGCACTGATAGCCGCGTCGTGGTCGCGAGGTGCATGGATATGCTGTGCGGCGGGCGTGATAATATTTTTCCTGCTTTACAGCCATACGGCACTTTCCGTGGCGGTCATTTCGTTGCCTGCGGTGGGGTGCGGCGTGCTGTGGTTCTCTGCGATCGCAGATGCACTTGATCTTGACACGCCTGCGGTGATCTCACGAATACTTAACCTCGGAGATTACGGAGCGCAGATATCGTCCTCAAGACAGAGCGTGTGGAGCGGTGCGTGGAAAATGATACTAAACAATCCCTTCGGTATCGGCGTCGGCTCGGACGCGCTTGGCGCGGTATATCCGCGCTACGCAACGGGAGATATACTTTCCGTAGCAACTCTTGGCAATACGTATCTTGATATTCTTGCGAGCCTCGGATTCTTTGGACTTGCGGTGTTTATCGTATGCGCGTTTCTGCTGATACAAAAAGCCTTTTCCGCCTTAAGGCATACTGCCTCGGGTAAGGAGCGCTGGGCGCTGCTCGGCGGAGTGGTATCCGTTGCCGTTCTGCTTATGATGGGCGCTGTTCGCTCTATTACCGAGAATATGGGCGTGTATTTTGCGGCGTGGATAATAGTCGGTATTGTCAGTGCGTATGCCAATATCACGTTTGAGGAAACGGACGTGCTTCGTTCTGCCGGCGAAAAGGACGATGTAGGCAGGGATGTTGTGTTTAACGTAGCTGACTGAACGCAGTCAAGAGAGAAACCGAGTTCGGAGCATTATCTCTTGCCTAAGGATGAAAATTCAATCGCATTTGCGATAAATGGAGGATAGCGTGAAAGTTTAGAGAGCTGAAAGCTCAATGTTGCCGTTTCACGCCCCAATTCGACCTAAATATGGACGAGGTCCATATTTGTCGCAAACGACGCGGTCGAATTTCAAACGATATTTATGCCGCCGCAGGGCGGCGGAATGGAGATTAATATGGCTTCTGTATTCAAGGATCAGAACAACGGCGAAAAGGCGTCCAGCCTGGATGCGCCTCAAACTGTCGATACGGCAAAGGCGTCGCGTGCAAAAAAGAAGCGTGAGGGCAGGAGGAGCGGCTTTTCAAAGGGACAAAAACCGTACCTTTCGCTGATCGCGGATATAGCCTTGATAGTATGTATCGTGGGTATCATCGTAGGTGCGTATTTCGGAATACGCACCCTCCAAAGGATGTTTGCCCCCGCCGCCGAGGCAAAGGAGATCACCTTCCGTATAGCACTTCCCGAGGTGCTTCCCGAATCCGTGCCGTATAATAAGGACGGCTCTTGTGCGATCATAGATAAGCCCGTGTGGTTTACCGATCTTGCCGAGGGCGACAAGATAGGCACGGTCAAGAGCGTGGATTTTAAGCTGAACATTAACGAGGGCGGTCGCGATACCGTAAACGTGTACGTTACGGTTACTGCGAAGGCGGTATACCGTGACAGCACCTATCCGGGCGGTGCGGGATATTATATGGGAGGCACGCGCATAGTCGGCGGACTTTCGGGAGTTTTCCGTATGAACGGACTCGTCGCCGAGGGCGAGATAGTGAACGTAATGCTCACGGATGACGTAGAGAGCGTCACCACCGGCGGTCACGTGGTTGAGTCTGCTGATGATGAGTCAACTACTACCGAGGCGGCAACCACAACCAAGGCAACCGAGGCAGCAAAGACGGAGGAGGATACTACCTCCGCCAACACCGATGCCGAGACTACGACGTCAGCGCAGACCACTGCGGCGGAGAGTGGTGACTCAACGGCAAGTGACACCGTGACGGGAGCGGCTTCCGAAACGGACAGCGTGTCCGAGGCGGACAGCTCAACGGTGACGGAAGAGGAGTCTACCGAGGCGGAGATAACCGAGCCTGCGGATACGACCGAGCCGAATGCGGCGTGACATTAATGTGAAAGGAGATATGTGCCTTGAATAAAGACGTAAATATCAACCCTTCGGCGGACGGCGCAGATCCTTCCCGCCGCGCACATGAGGGTAAGGAAAAAAATCGAAGCAGACGTTGGTCTGCAGCTGATACGGCAGTAGCCGTTCTCATTCTGCTTGCTGTCGTCGGCATAGTCGGCAGACTTGTGTTCTTTGGCGGCAGTGATGTCAAGGACTATATGGGTGACGGAGTGGTATATTCGGTAGAGTATACCGTTGACGAGATATACGAGGCTACGGCGAATTCCATAAAGGCTATGGATACCGTATCCCTGCTTGAAACGGGCGACGCAATAGGCTATATCGCACCTTATGCAGACTACACTCCCGTTATTGAAAAAATTTATATCGACGGCGAGGATTTCTCGGACGGAGAATATCTGAAGGTCTCGCTTCGAGGTATAATTTTCTGCAATAACGCAGTAATGCGCGACGGATGCCTTTTTGTGGCTGACGGCGGAAAATATATCGCCCCGGGCTCTCACCTGACGTTGGCAACCGAAACGGCACTTCTTGATGTCAAGGTGGTAAGCATCAACGTCGCAAGCTGAGCGGTCGCGTTTGCCGACGTACGGCGTAAAAAGGACAAATTTCGGCGTTTTGTTGTGAAAAATGTTAAAAATATCAACGCCGCGAGTGTGAAAAATCCTCAATATTGACACTTGATTTTGGCTTGAAATTTTGTTATACTACTAATGTAGATAAGTGTTGCCATTGAGATTTTTCGGACGGAATGCGCCTCTTTAAGCACAGCGGAGGGTTTCCGCAAAAACGCTTGAGGACAAGGGTTTGATTTACCGATCGGCTCACGCAATTACGCCGAAACCAAAATTTTAGGAGAGAATTAAAGTATGAAAACTCGCGAAGTTGTAATCACAAATTCCAGCGGCCTGCACGCAAGACCGGCTACTTTCTTTATTCAAAAGGCAAACTGCTACAAAAGCTCTATCTGGGTGGAAAAGGATGACCGCAGAGTGAACGCAAAGAGCTTGCTCGGCGTACTTTCCATGGGCGTGGCAAAGGGAATGACTGTTACCCTCATTGCCGACGGACAGGACGAGGACGTTGCCCTGCAGGGACTTTCGGAGCTTGTGGAGTCCGGATTCGCGGATTGACCGGGGCTTTGTGCTTCTTTTTGAATAAAAGAACTGATAATAGCGGTGTGTGCCATTTCCGACTGCTTGTGACGGGGGGTTAACACCGCTTTTATATTTCGAGGCGAGAGCAGCACTCGGGAAAGGAGAAATTATATGCCGCGAGATGAAAAAACACGCCGCGAGCTTTTGGCGCGGGCAAATTCCTTGCCCCTGTCCCCGGGCGTGTATATAATGAAGGACAAAAACGGCGGTGTTATTTACGTCGGCAAATCGCGCAAGCTGAAAAATCGCGTTTCACAGTATTTTCAAAACGGCGAAAAGAATATAAAAACGGCGCGCATGGTCGCGGCGGTGTATGATTTCGAGTATTTTCTGTGCGACACCGAGATTGAGGCGTTGACGCTGGAAAATACGCTGATAAAAAAGCATAATCCAAAATATAACGTACGATTGAAGGACGCCAAGTCCTACCCTTATATTAAAATTACCGACGAGGAATATCCCCGAATTATCATGACGCGCAAGCGAGAATCGGACAAGGGACGGTATTTCGGTCCTTATTCGGGTACTGCAACCGTCTACGCCGTTATCGACACCTTGCGCCGCGCTCTCAATCTTCCCACCTGTAATCGGCGCTTCCCGCGCGATATAGGGAGGGAGCGCCCCTGCATATATTATCAGATGAAGCGGTGCTGTGGAGTCTGCAACGGCGACGTGAGCGCGGAGGAATATTCCTATCTTATCGGACTTGCGGCTGAAATACTGAAGGGAAATACCGCGGCGGTAAAGCAATCGCTGACAAAGCAGATGTACGAATATTCGGAGACGGAGAGGTACGAGGCGGCGGCAAAATGCCGCGATACCCTGGTGGCCCTTGAAAAGCTGAATCAGAAGCAGAACGTGGTCGCGTCCCCTGACAGTGAGCAGGACGTTATCGGCTTTTTTGCCGATGAGCTGTCCTCCTGCGTGTCCATACTGTATATCCGCGGCGGTGCTGTCAACGACAAGGAGGATATCCTGTGCGGCGGCGAGCGGATACTTGATGCCGAGGGCATTGGAGGATTTCTTGTCTCGCATTACAGCGGCAGAGGTGCGTTTCCAAAGACCGTTTTGCTGTCTGTTGATATGGACGGTGAGGAGATCGACGGACTTTCACATCTGCTGTCGGAAATGGCGGGGCATAAGGTGAACGTCCGCGTGCCCGTAAGGGGTGCGAATAAGACACTGTGCGCGCTTGCCGTCAGCAATGCGGCGGAGAAGGTGCGGCAGTATAAGCTTGAGGCAGAGCAGGACGAGGGCGCTTTGGCAAGACTTTCGTCGCTCCTCGGACTTGAGGCATACCCGTCGCGAATCGAGGCTTACGACATATCCAATCTTGGCACAGAGCATATTACCGCGGGCATGGTCGTGCTGAATAACGGCAAGCTGGCAAGATCGGATTACAGATATTTCCGTATCAAGAGTGTTGAGGGAACGGACGACTACGCCGCTATGCGCGAGGCGCTGTCAAGGCGTCTGTCGCACTTGTCGGACGGAGAGGGCTCGTTTTCATCGTGTCCCGACCTTATTCTGCTTGACGGCGGACGGGGACATGTTGCCGTCGTGCGTCAGCTCATGAGTGAAATGGGACTTGATATACCCGTATTCGGTATGGTTAAGGACGATTTCCATAAAACACGCGCCCTTTGCAGTGACTCGGACGAGATAAGCATTGCTCGCGAGGGTGAGGTGTTTGTGCTTTTGTATAAGCTCCAGGAGGAGGTGCATCGTTTTACCGTTTCCAAAATGGACTCGGCAAAGCGAAAGACGCTGACACACTCCTCGCTGACGAAAATAAAGGGAATAGGGGACTCAAAGGCAAGGCTGCTCCTGTCCCGATTCGGCGGACTTGCGGGTGTGCGAGCGGCAACCGCGGGCGAGCTTGCGGCGGTGAAGGGAATATCCCGCGCCGACGCGGAAAATATAAGAAAATACTTTGACGAAAAAGGAAAATGAGGATAGTACCATGATGAGGATAATAACAGGCAAGGCAAGAGGAATAAAGCTTGTAACGCCGGAGGGCGAGATGACGCGCCCGACTGCCGAGCGCACCAAGGAAGCCATTTTTTCCATGATACAGTTTGATATTGAGGGCAGACGTGTATTGGATCTTTTTGCAGGCTCGGGACAGCTCGGTCTGGAGGCTCTGTCCCGCGGCGCGGCGGAGGCTGTCATGGTGGATCAATCCAAGGAGGCTGTCAGAGTCATAAAGCAGAACGTGGAGAAAACCAAGCTCACAGAGGGCGCAACGGTCATCTGCGCGGAGTTTGCCGAGTTTTTGCGCGGCAGGCGAGGCGCAAAGCCGTTTGATATAATTTTCCTTGATCCTCCTTACGCTATGCACGCAGTCAGCGCGGCGATAACGGCGCTTGAAAAAGCAAAGCTTATCAAAAGCACCACAAAGATCGTCTGTGAGAGTGAGGAGCCGTCGCCTATCGGTGAGGAGACCGATCTCGCAAAGCGTTATACCGTTCTCAAATCGGCAAAATACGGCAAGGCATACGTTACGGTGCTTACTCCAAGGAGTGAGGAGGGAGAGGCATGAGAGCAGTGCTTATTCCGGGTAGCTTTGACCCTATAACCGTGGGGCATCTTGACGTTATACGCCGCGCGGCAAGCATTTTTGACGAGGTGTACGTTGCGGTAATGACCAACGATATGACTAAATATGTGGCGACCGCTACCGCCAAAAGCTATATGTTCGATATGGCGGAACGCCGCCGTATGGTAGAGCTTGCCTGTGCGGATATTCCAAACGTGCGGGTGATTGAGTCGGACGGTATGCTTGTTGACCTTGTGGACGTGCTGGGCGTATGCGCCGTAATTAAGGGTGTGCGCAACGAAGGGGATTTCGTCTACGAGCAAAAGCACGCGCTGTGGAACAGAGCGCACAACCCCAAAGCCGAAACGCTGTATCTCCCTGCCGCCCCGTCGCTTGACGGCATCAGCTCCACTCTTGCACGAGAGCGAATACGCAACGACGGCGACCTTAACGGTATCCTGCCTACAGCGGTGATAGAGTATATCGAAAAATTAAATTAAGAAAATGACCGCCCGTGCGCCTTGGCGCACGGGCGGTTTTCCTTTTGTGTTAATATTCGGTGTCGTAGGAACTGATAACATTCCCGTTTGCATCGTATTCTGTGGTACGTTCTTTTATGATATTACCGTTTTCATCGTAAGAATATTCATATACATGGTGAGAAATGAACGAAAAATCCGTATGGTATTGCTTGTGAGTTGCTTCAATAACTCTTTCATTTTCGTCATATTTGCTTGAGTGTGATATGTATCCGTATTCTGCCCCAAAAGCATCATACGTATTTTCAATACACTTGCCCTCGTTGCTATATATGCTTTGTGTCAAGCTATAAGCCGTCAAGTTTTTCTCCAAGTCGTATCCATAGGACGAAGAATATACAGTGTCACCATTCTCGTTATAATCGGTTGTGTATTCGCTATATCCTGCCGTTGCGTCGCAGTAACATTCTTCCGCATAAAAAAAGTTGCCTTTTTCCTGCTTTAAATCACCGTTTGAATAATATGTATAATTTTGCTCTGTACTTTCGGACAGATTGCCGTTCATATAGCGTTTTTGTATGTATTGTAAAGGCCTCTGCGCCAAGCCGAAATAATCGTATCTCCACATTTCTTCCTCAATAGTAACGTTATCTGCATCCTTGAGTACGCTATAATAACAGTCTAATTCCCCATTTGGGTTATAGGAATATGTAGTTGTTTCTTCCGCTACTATTTTGCCGTCCTTGTCATAAAACCGAGCTATCGTTTGGGTGACATTTCCGTTTTCATCGTGGCTGAATGTAGCTATGGCTTTATTCCACTTGATGTACAGGTACCCGTTCTCCGCTATGGATATTGCTTTTATTTCTCTGCCCAGCTCGTCATATTCTGTGACGCCTTCGCTATCCAAAACACCGTTTTCATATCGTTTGAAGGTTTGATTTTCAAATGTTCCGTCTTGGCGATAGAAATATTCGGATATGTATTTTTGCTTTTCGGAGCCGTTCTCGTAGATTATGCTTATTTCAAGATGATATTGCCTATCACCCCAGCCGTATGGATAGTGCCTTTCATCTGTGTATTCGCCGATTAATGTACCATTATCGTCATAATCGAAATATGTATAACGGTGAACGTATTTGTCAGCGTCATACAGCTCTAAAAGCTCACCGCTTTTTTGACCGTCGGTGCGATAATCGATATAGTATAGCTTGGTGATTTCGCCGTCCTTGCCGTATTCATATAAGGTTTCCCCTGAGCCCGTAACATTGCCGCCGGCATCATAATATGTTACCGTATATTTGATTTTATTGCCGCTGGCGTCGTACTCGTAGCGTTCCTCGTATGATGAGGTAGCATTGCCGTCCTTGCCGTACTCGGTATGAATGCTTTTGATTATCCGCTCGGATTCTTGCTCGGAGGAGATGAAGGTTCGCTCCTCCTTTTCGTATATTTGTCCGTTCTCGTCAAAGTGACTGTATACGGTGGTATATGTACCGTCATCGCTCGCTATACGACAGCCCTCTTGTATCATGCTTAAAACGCCGAAGTCGGTGTAATTGGTGAAAACGTACTTCCCCGTGGTGTTATCTCTTACTGATTTATGCGTCAGAATTTGTGCCTCGTTATAGTCGTATTGAGTTGTTTTGATCTCCTCGCCGTTCAAGCCAAGCTCATAGATAGTCACGTATTGCTTGCTACCGTCTGCTCTGTAAAAGGTATAGGTTTTCTTTGCTATGCGACCGTCCTCGCCATATTCGTTTTCAAACTCCTCGCGCTTGGAGAAGCTTCCGTCGTCCTCGTATTCAAAACGTATTTCCTTGATAACGTTTTCGTTTCCATCAAAATATCGCTCGCTCGCGCCTATGATGATGTCGCCTGGCGAATAAGCGGTAAACAACGCTTTGAAAAGGATATCGCCGTCATATGTATACTCGTTTACCTGCTTGTGTTCCCACACGCCCGGTGTTTCGTAGTAAGTCCACAGTATCTCTTTGATTACTCTGTCTTGCCCGTCACGTTCTACGACCTCGTGAATTTGGCAGTTGGAGGGAAGCTCGCTCTCCGGCTCGTAGGTCGTTTCGTGTTCCTCGGCTTCGGTGTATGGCTCGGTGGTTACCGTGGAGACGTCGTGGAGCTTCTCGTCAATTATATTACCCTCGCGATCATACCAAACCGTAAATGCACGGACGATATCGCCGTCGGTGTTATGTTCCTCATAGTGCTGTGTTTCTACGTCGTCACCCGTTTTGTCGAAGTAAGTCCATGTATATATTTCCTTGCTGTAGGTGTTGGCTGCGTCATTCCATTCGGTTACACTCACCGACTTCACCATACGTCCCTGCTTGTCGTAGACGTATTCGGTATCTACAGTGTAAAAAATCTTACCGGTGTCGTGGTATGCGGTAATCTTTTCAGCGACAAGAGCCTTTTCGTCAAAGGCGCGTTCGCAAACATACCGCACGATTTTGTTGCCGTTTGCATCGTACTCATAGACGGTTTCCTTAATGCAGTTGCCGAGATCGTCAAATTCCTGCTCGGGATCTATCTCGTTTGCGCCACTTTCACCTTCTGTTTCAATAGGATCAACATCGGGTACGGTTCCCAATGTGTCGGAGGTCAATGGCTCTAAAGTGATCTCGCCGTCCCATAAGGTGGGCGGATCGGTTTCGGTCGGGTCTGCGGGTATTGACTCGGACTCCACGGACGTCTCCCCCGTGCTGCCGCTTGCCGTAGCTGTGGCTTCGGCACTCTCCGCCTTTCCCGCGGTAGTGCTTCGCTCGCCGTCACCTGTGCTTTGAGACTCTCTAAGCTCACACGCCATAAGCACGCAAGCCGTAAGCAATAGTGTAAGAATCATAAGAAATATTTTTTTCATTTTCGCACTCCTTTTTGATTTATACCCTTATTATAGTACAAATATTTACTAAAGTCAATAGTAAATTTATTTACTTGCTATAATGGTTTCAACAAGGATTCAAGGAGGTAGCTCGGCATGACATATATTAAAAGAATACGCGACCTGAGAGAGGATCACGATAAGACGCAGCAAGAAATAGCGGCGGTGCTGGGTACCTCACAGACAATGTACGCGCGATACGAGCGCGGCGCCAACGAGATGCCGATACGCCATCTTATCACGCTATGCAAATATTACCGTGTCAGCGCGGATTATATAATCGGATTGAGCGACGAGCCGAATTTACCGCGAAGCAAATAGCATTGCAAAAATCAGGAAGCCGAGAATTCCTCGGCTTCCTGATTTTTGGTTGATGGTGTGTCGGATTTCAAAAAAACGTGGTTATGATGTTTACGGTCGCCGCGGCGAGCCATATTACAAGGCAGAGAACGGCGGGCAGGCAGTTGAACGCACCGACTATTGCCGCGCCCCACTCGCGCCCATTGAGTTTGTTAATGCCGGGGGTGGAAATAACGGACGGATCGTCCATAAGAGAGGGCTTGGCTCTGCCGCGCATTATGCGGGCAACCTCGCCGCAGAAAAACGCCGCGCCGAGAAGCAAAATTGCAACGAGGACAATCACAAGGAGTCCCACACTGCCCGTGCTGTTGCAATATCCCGAAAGTCCCGCCTGCACGAAAATGCCGAAAAGATTATATCCAAGATGCACGGCGATACAGCTTATCACCGAGCGGGTGGTATACATCACAAACGCAAGCACAAGTCCCGAGAAAAGATATACGGGAAAAGCAAAAACGTCGAAATGTAAAAAGGCGAAGAACAGCGCGCTTATAAGGGAGGAATAAAGTATTCCGTGTTGCTCGTATTCTGCGCAGACGATACCGCGGAAGACGACCTCCTCACAGACCGCCGGCAATATTCCGTAGGCAAGGATAAGACGAAGTGCGCCGACCGCTGTGCCGTCATAGCTGGAGCGAAACGTGCCGTAAAGCGTAAAGGACGACTGACTTTTCATCATGCCGCACAGCATAGCGAGCAGGGTACAGCCCGCGATCAGTATCATAACGGCGGAAATTATCAAAAACAGATGTGAAAGCCTTGCGCGGCGGGGGGATATGCGGGAGCGCAACGTCGCCGTGCCTTCCTTACCCCTAATGCGGAAATATATGTAAGTCGGAATGGGAAATATGACCAGCTGAAGCAGAGCCGTGGTGAGATACTGCCCGTCTGCCTCGTCAAAGGTGGGCGCGAATACGTACATCAGCCGTGACAAAAGGAGCAAAAAGAATATCGCGAGGATAAGCGGGGGTGCTGACGCAGATACAGCCCGCTCGCCCTTCAAAAATGAGCGAAATTTGCCGCTATTGCTCATTTGTACGTATCACCTGCCTTTCTCCTATCAGTATATCCACCGCCACGTCAAATTCTGTGCGCGGCAGTGGGGTGGGGGACATACACGCATCAATTGCAAGCCCCACTGAAATTCCGTTGAAATTCTTTAAAAAACGGTCGTAATATCCTCCTCCGTAGCCAAGACGGTAGCCGTCAGTGTCAAACGCAAGCGCAGGAACTACGCACAGTGCGCGCTCAAGCTGAGCGCAAGTCAGTCGCGGACAGTGAGGGAGAGGCTCGCGAATGCCAAATCTGCCGACGGATAGGTCGTCGGGGGTCGTCACGAGGCAAAATACCATCTCGCCGCTTGCCGCGCCCGAAAGAGTGAGGGGAAGCGCATAACCCTTGCCCGACGACAAAGCCGCAGCCATAAGCGGGGTCACGTCAAGCTCGTCGCGCGTGGGCATATAGGAGCAGATAACGTCGGCACTTTGCCATTCGGGCAGGCGGAGCAGTGTGTTTATCAGCTCGGCGGCTTGCTTTGACGTATCCCCAAGGCTTGTCCGCAGTGCAAGATAGTGCCGTCGAAGCTCGGATTTGTCCGATATCATAACGCCTGAGTTGCCGCGCGAAGCTCGTCTGCCTTTTCTTTCGACGTCAACGCCGCCACAAGCTCAAGTCCAAATTCAAAAGCAACTCCCATTCCGCGCGCGGTGATGATATTGCCGTCGCGGACTACGTGCTTATCCGAAACTGTTGCGCCGTCAAGGTATTTCTCAAAGCCGGGGAAGCAGGTCGCCTCCTTGCCGCTGAGGATTCCGCGTTTACCAAGCACCATAGGTGCGGCGCAGATGGCGGCGATATACGCGCCTCCTCGCACGGCTGTGCGCAGCGCTATATCGACGGTCTTGGACTCGTCAAGGTTTTTTGTGCCGGGCATACCGCCGGGAAGGATTATCATGTCCGCCTTCGCGTCGCGAAAATGCGTTTCGGGTAGGTCGCAGACAACGGTTATGCCGTGCGCACCGCAGACGGATTCGCCGCCGACGCCGACGGTCACAACGTCAACTCCCGCACGGCGGAGCAGATCGAGCGGGCAGAGAGCCTCCACCTCCTCAAAGCCGTTTGCCAAAAACATATACACCATAACAATACCTCCTTTTGTAAAACTTAAGCTGTAATCATTATAGCATGGCACTATGCATTTGTCAAGCGGAGAGGGAGGCTACGGGGCGGATTTTTTCCCGCCCTTTCGTTTTCCGAAAAGCGTAAGAACGCCGCTGATGACAAGCATTCCGCCAAACAGACGGCGGAGCGCCGATGTGGGTAAAACGGTGGCAACGCACGCGCCGACAGCGGCGGCAAGAGCGGCGATAACGGCTAAAAACAGCGTCAACCTCCAAGGTATTTTTCTTCTTTTGACATGAATCAGAAGAGCCGCGGCGGCGGATACCAAAAAGAATATGAGATTAAGTCCCTGTGCCTGCAGCTGACCGATGCCCGCAACGGCGGTGAGGTATAGCACGAAAAGCCCTGCGTTGCCTATTCCCATTCCCGATAGCACGGCACACAAAAGGGAGGCAAGCATCAGTAAAATAATTTGCGGTGACATATATATCCTCCTTGTGTCAGAATATCATTCGTATTCCCGAAAATATTACCAAGGCAGCGAATAGGCGTCGCAGCCATGAGCCTTTGATGCGTCCGAGCAGCAACGCACCAACAGCTCCGCCGACGGCGGCGGGAAGCACCAGCCACCGGGCAGAGCTAAGCTCGGGCATGCCCCCTCGCAAAAGGTAAACCGCACCCGATATCACGGTGGCGGGAAGCATTACGGACAGTGCCGAGGCGTACCAATCCCTGTTTTCCATTTCGCGGCAGTCGCCGATGCTCCTTCTTTTGGCAAGACGGGGAAGGAGTAAAACGAGTACTATGCCCCCGCCCGCTCCCAAAAGTCCGTTGATAAAGCCCGCAGATATCCCTATCGCAACGAGCGGCAGAAAATAGGACGGCAATGAATGAAAAAAATTACGGCTCATGCAACAATATTCCTCCTTTCGCCGTATATGCGCGGAAATTTGAAAATTTACTTGCAATTTTGCGCAGATAGTGTTATAATAATAGTGTATATTTTCATTTAACAGTATGCGCCGCCGACGGGAGTGTCATTCCCGAGAGCGGATATCTAAAAAATATTATTACATAAAGGAACGAACAACATGGCTGAACAGAAAAAAAACAACGCGCGCAAGCCGTCCGTCTCTGCACGGGGAGGAGTCGTCAGGACAAGCTCACCCGCGAAAAAGAAGGGCGCACCGAAGAAAAAGGGGGGCAGCAAAAACCGTCCGAGTGAGCGCAAAAAGGCTAACAGAAGGAATTTTGTGGAGCAGTGGGTACCGTATATTCTCGGTGCTGTCGGCGCTCTGCTTGCGCTGTGCTTCATCATAAATCTTTTTTGCCTTGAAGCACAACCCGAGGATCACCTCCTGAGCTATCCGGGATATTATATCTGCCATATCTTTTTCGGACTTTTTGGCTGGTCGGCGTATTTTATTCCGCTGGTGCTGTTTAATCTGGTGGTATTCTGGCGTCGCTATTGCGAGGAGGAGCTTGTGCTGATAAAGGTCATTTTGTCGGCGCTGCTTATGATAATGGTGTCTGCCGTTATCCACGTCGGAGTATGCGCAGGCGACGAAAATATGGCACAGGTCGATATTGCCTTCCTGTTTACCGAGGGCGCGGCACTGCGGTGCGGCGGCGTTATCGGCGGACTTGTCGGCTTTGCGGCGTTCAAGGGACTTGGACTGCTGTTTACTATCATTCTGGCTGTTCTGACTCTCCCCGCTATACTTATGTGCCTTGTAGGCGTTACCCCCGCTTATGTGTGGAATAAAATCAAGGCGTTGTGGGAAGGATTCCAGGAGCGCCGCGCACTTGAAGCCGATGACGACGAGGAGGACGAGCGTCCCCGTAAGAAAAAGCCGACTCGCCGCGCCGAGCGCGATGAGGACGACGAGGATGACAGAATTCGAAAGCCCGCAAAGCCCGCGAAGGCGGATAAGCCTGCTCGTGTCAAGACCGTCAGCGACAGCGACGAGGACGGGGAGGAATATGACGAGCGTCCCGTGATCGATCCCAAAACGGGCGAGGTGCTGGACGATGGCAAGGGAGCCGCAAAGAAAAATGGCCGCTTTGCGCGCGAGGATAACAACGACTACGACGAGGACGATATTCCCGAACGCAAGATAGAGCCGGATATAACCGAGCGCGAGGAGGATGATGAGGACGAGGCTCCTCTGTATAATCCTTACATATCCAAGGAAGCAAACGCGCAAAACCGCCGCCGTTACGAGGAAGAAAAGGCGGCACAGGAGGCGAAGGAGGCAGAAGAGGAAGAGTCTTCCGAGGAGTTCTCCGATACCCCTGCCGAGGACAACACAGATACCGACGATATCCGCGTTACCGATACCATGGAGGTGTCCTACGACGACGATGCATACGAAATGCAGAAAAATATTTCCGATCGCGATATTACCACCGTCCGAGTTATAAGCGCAAACGGCGAGGTGCTTCACGGTACGTCGGATAATCCGCTTGACGGTCTGCCCGACGAGGAAATAATGATTCCCTCCGCACACGGCGAGGTGGAGGAGGAATCCATTGAGCATGAGTACGCCTTCCCGCCCATTGACCTTCTCGCGAAGGGAAGTGCAAAATACGAGGCAGACGAGGGAGAGATCGCAAGAAATACGCAGGCTTTGCGCGACGTGCTTGAAAGCTTCAATATTCGCGTCAAGGAGATATCCTGCTCCTGCGGACCTACAATTACACGATTTGAGGTAAAGCCGGAGGCGGGTGTGCGCGTGCGCTCTATTGCAAATCTTGTGGACGATATCGCGCTCGGACTTGCAAAGTCGGGTGTGCGTATCGAAGCACCAATTCCCGGCAAGCCCGCAGTGGGAATCGAAGTGCCTAATGCAAATCCCGCGACCGTATATCTGCGTAACCTTATCGAAACCCCCGATTTCCAGAATCATAAGAGCCGTATCGCTTCCTGCCTTGGCGCTGACGTCGCGGGCAGAGCGGTCATATTCGATATAAATAAAATGCCTCACCTGCTGGTTGCAGGTGCTACGGGTATGGGTAAGTCGGTCTGCATCAACAGTATCATTATGAGTATACTGTATAAGGCAAAGCCGGACGAGGTAAAGCTGATACTTATCGACCCCAAGAAGGTCGAGTTTACCATGTACCGCGACATACCTCACCTCTACTGTCCTATCGTTAACGATCCCAAGAAGGCGGCGGGAGCGCTCAACTCGGCAGTAAACGAGATGGAGCGACGCTTCGAGCTTATCGAGGAGGTCGGAGTGCGTAACCTTGCAGGATATAACGAGGTAACTGCGGGAGATCCCGAGCGTCCTCCTCTGCCTCAGATGGTAATTATTATCGATGAGTTTGCAGACCTTATGATGACAGCTCCCAACGAGGTGGAAACGGCAGTATGCCGTCTTGCACAGAAGGCGAGAGCCGCAGGTATCCACCTTATAATCGGTACTCAGCGTCCCGACGTAAGCGTTATCACGGGACTTATCAAGGCAAATATCCCCTCGCGAATCGCGTTTACCGTGTCCTCGCAGATAGACTCCCGTACCATCATCGATACCGTAGGTGCGGATAAGCTTATCGGACGCGGAGATATGCTGTATTCTCCCGTTGGTGCGCCCAAGCCCCTGCGTGTTCAGGGTGCCTTCGTCAGCGACAGCGAGGTAGAGCATGTCGTCAGCTACGTCAAGGAGCATAACGGACGTCCCGTATATGACGAGGCGTTCACCCAGCAGATCGACGTTGAGGCTGCCAAGTGCGGCGTCAAGAAGAAGGGCGGCGGCGGAGATGAATCCGACTTTGACGGACTTGGCGGTGACTCCTCGGGCGAGGATCCCAAGCTTACCGAGGCTATTGAGCTGGCAGTTGATTCGGGCAAGGTGTCCACGTCACTGCTTCAGCGCAGAATAGGCGTAGGCTACAGCCGCGCCGCAAAGCTTATTGACCGTATGGAGGAGCTGGGATACGTCAGCGCTGCCGACGGAAATAAGCCGCGTAAGATTCTTATTACAAAGCAGGATCTTATGGAAATGAAAATGAACGGAACAGGCGTATCCGCAGAGGACGGCGGAGAGGAATAACTCCTCTCGCCCCCCGCGGGCGCATATAGGAGGATTTATGTATCCTTATGAGCTTTTTTTAGGACTTGATATGTATAGCCTGCTGATCGCGCTTGGCGTTATCGGCTGTCTTGTGATACTGAGATTGGTGTTTGATAGGTGGGAGTATGAGGCGAAATTTCAGAATTTTGTTATCATTACCACCCTTGTCACGGTTTTCGGTGGCTACGGCACAGCGGTGCTGACTCAGGCGCTGTATAACATCAAGGAGCTGGGTGGATTTCAGCTTACCAACGACACAGGCTCTACCTTTTACGGCGGACTTGTCGGAGGAATAGCTATATTTATCATAGTTTATTTTGGTATAGGACATTTTCTTTTCAAGGACGGTGTGCATTATCGCCGCTTCCGCTCGCTGTCCGAAATTGCCGCACCCTGTATCACCTTTGCTCACGGCATGGGAAGGCTGGGCTGCCTTTTCGCAGGCTGCTGCCACGGCGCGATAACGGATAAGTGGTACGGAATTTATATGGTCAACCTGGGCAAAAAGGCAGTCCCCGTTCAGCTTTATGAGGCGCTGTTTTTGTTCGCTCTGTGCGCGCTGACGCTGTGGATGCTGTTGAAAAAGAAAAGGTATTGTATGCCAACTTATCTGTTTACATACGGCGTGTGGAGATTTCTCATCGAGTACGCGCGCGCGGACGAAAGGGGAGATACCTTCGTCAGCTTCCTCTCGCCCTCCCAGCTTACGTCCATAGGCTTGGTATTGGCGGCGGTCGTCGTGCTTTTAGGCGAGCTGTATTTTGACAGATGGCGCGAGGGAAAGGTAGTAACCACCGACGGAGCTGAGGACAATGAGTGACACCGAGAGAAAGCAACGGATAAGGCACAGACAAAAGCTGATAAGCCTTGCGATAGTTGCGGTATCCATAGCCGCACTCTTGTACTTTGAGATAGGAAAGCCACAGCTTGCAAGGGAGGAGCTGCTAAATCAGCTCATCACCATGACTGTAACGCGGTATCTGGGCGCGGCGGCGTTTATTGCCGTGCTTGCATATAGCGGATATCGGGTAATGGACCCGTTTAAAAAGCCGTTTTTGAAGTCGCTTTTGTTTTGCCTGCCTGCCTTTTTGGTGGTGGTGAACAATATGCCTATTCTATCACTTGCGTGGGGCAACGCATACGTAGAACGTCCCGTAGGATACGTGCTGCTTTTCGCCGCACAGTGCCTTGCGGTGGGACTTTTTGAGGAAATGGCATTCCGCGGAGTTGTGTTTTTGTCATTGCTGGAAAGCAGACGGGGAACAAAGCTCGGCGCGTTTGTGTCAATAGCAATAACGTCAGCGGTGTTCGGTGCTGTGCATCTTGTAAATCTCTTAACGGGCTCAAGTCTGCCCGCAGTACTGCTTCAGGTGGGGTATTCTACGCTGATAGGGGCTATGTGCTCTGTGGTGCTGATGAAAACGGCGAATATATGGCTGTGCGTGGTGCTTCACGCAGTGTATAATTTCTGCGGAAACGTAGTGCCTACCCTTGGCGGCGGGGATTGGTGGGATACACCGACGGTGATATTTACTGCCGTGCTGGCGGTGGCAACGACCGCGTTCATGACGGTGGCGTTCTTTAAGATGAAGCCGCGGGAGCTTGACAGAATATACGAAAAGAAATAAGGAAAAACTGCCGATAAATAATTGTCGGCAGTTTTTTAAACTTTTTTGCAAAAAGCTCTTGCAATTATGAAAAAGATGTGGTATAATACCAATGTTGCACACCTGATGGGTGCAAAATAGGGGTATAGCTCAGTTGGTAGAGTACCGGTCTCCAAAACCGTGGGTCGTGGGTTCGAGCCCTTCTGCCCCTGCCATATAAGTAACAGTAGATTGATACAATTGTATCGACCTACTGTTTTCTTTTTGTCGTTGAAAATTAGCCGAAAGTCCTTGTAAATCAAGGGCTTTTTTGCTTTCGTGGTGCATTTAGGCATTTGCGGTGCCTATATCTTGAGTTTTCGAAGTCCCAAAATACAGAAAAGCACTACTCCCCGTCAGGGTGTAGTACTTTTCTATCGTTAAAAGATTGGTATTCGTTAGATTACAAGAGCTGCGGCTATATCACAAATTTCCCTCTGTATGATCCAATACCTCCTATGTCGTGAACCTCCCGATATCCCTTGCCTTTCAGATAAGCCGCCGCGCGGGCGCTTCGTCCTCCGCTGAGGCAATGGACGTACAGAGGAGTGTTTTTATCCTTTATAACCGAA
>SVQX01000011.1 GCA_015065065.1 Oscillospiraceae bacterium | reverse complement strand
TGAGAATACAGCGCACTCTGAGGTGCATTGGACTGCGACGTGCCGCCGGAATACTCTGACATCACGTCAAAGGTATAATTGCCTGTGTAGAAGCTTTGTGCTTTGGTGGAGAGGAACACGCAGTCCTCTTCGCGTGCGCCCCAGTTTGCTACGTAGCTGCCGTACGTCTTATAAACAACGTCATCGGCGGAGTCGTATCCCGTACCGCTTGTGGTTGCCGCGGAGACGGGGAATACCGAGAACATAGAAACCAGCATTGCAGCTATCAGCAGCATTGCGGGCGCTACCTTAAAAAATCTTTTCATGACATCCTCCGTTTTAGAATTTTTATTGTGAGATTTTTTAACTTACTTGAGTTTTTTGACAAACGCATCCATGCGTTCAAGCGCCTCAGTAATATGCTTTATGGAATACGCATACGAGATTCGGGCAAAGCCCTCGCCGCTATCTCCGAATGCAACGCCCGGAACGATAGCGCAGCTATGCTCGTAGAGCAACCGCTCGCAGAATTCCTCGGACGAAAGACCGAACCTGCCTATCTCGGGATAGATGTAGAACGCTCCCTCCGGCTCGAAGGCTTCAATGCCGATATCCTTGAGTCCCTGATGTATGAATCGGCGGCGACGGTTGTATTCCTCCGTCATCATACGCACGTCCTCGTCGCCGTTTTTGAGCGCCTCGATAGCCGCAAGCTGGGCGGTGGTGGGTGCGCACATTATAGCATACTGATGGATCTTGAGCATCTGCACCGCCAAGGGCTCGGGAGCGCACAGATATCCGAGTCGCCAGCCCGTCATAGCGTAAGCCTTGGAAAATCCGCTGACGAGAATGGTACGCTCATGCATTCCCGGGATGGACGCAATAGACGTATGCTTTCTGCCGTAAGTCAGCTCGGCGTATATCTCGTCGGAAAGAATAACTATGTTTTTGTCCCTCAACACCTGCGCGATGCCCTCCAGCTCCTCGGCGGTCATGATAGCACCCGTGGGATTGTTGGGGTACGGAAGCACCAGCATCTTGGTCTTTGGCGTAATAGCCCTTGCAAGCGCCTCGGGGGTAAGCTTGAACTTATCCTCGTTTTTTGTTTCTATAATAACGGGAGTACCGCCCGCCATCCGCACGATAGGCTCGTAGCAGACGAAGCAGGGCGTGGGGATAATAACCTCATCCCCCGGCTCTACCACGGCGCGCACTGCTATATCAATAGCCTCGCTTCCGCCGACGGTGACCACCGTTTCGTGTATCGGGTCGTATTCAAGATCGAACCGACGCTTCAAATAATTGCATATCTCGCGGCGCAATTCGGGAGTTCCTGCGTTGGACGTATAGTAGGTCTTTCCCTTTTCCAGGCTTTCAATACCCGCCTCGCGAATATGCCACGGAGTGGCAAAGTCGGGCTGACCTACCGTAAGCGCAACGACGTCCTGCATGGAATCAAGGATATCGAAAAACTTTCGAATACCCGATGCAGGCATATCCACTATCTTGCGCGGCAGTATGCGCTCGTAATCAATAGATGACATCAGATGAAATATCCCCTTTCGTCCGGCTCCTCCGCGCCGTAGATGATACCCTTGTCCTTATACTTGCGGAGAACAAAATGAGTTGCGGTAGAAACCACGTCCTCAATAGGAGCAAGCTTTTGTGCAACGAAATACGCAACCTCCTTCATTGTGCGTCCCTCGATAAGCAGGCAAAGGTCAAAGCCGCCCGACGACATAAGGTACAGGCTCTGCACCTCGGGATAATTGTATATTTTCTCCGCGATACGGTCAAAGCCACGGTCGCGCTGAGGAGTGATCTTTACCTCTATCATTGCCGAAACGTATTCGCGGTCGGTCTTATCCCAGTCGATAATGGTCTTGTATCCGAGGATAACGCCGTCCTCCTCGTACTTCTTTATCATGGCGCGGATATCACCGACGTCCTTGTTGAACATCACCGCCAGCTCCTTTTCCGTCAGCGTGGCGTTGTCCTCGATAGTCTTCAAAAACTGATCCATTTTGTCGTCCTCCTTCTGATTATTTGGATTGAGTGATCTTCTGAATAATGGACTCGTAGGTAAGTCCGTATTTTTCCGCGATATCGCGGGCGTAGGATTTTCCGTCGGGCTTGGCGCGAGTGATGATAAAGGAGCGCTTTCCCTCACCCTCGATTCCTGCGACCAAAGTGTCTATTCTTGCGCCTCCGCTCTCGGCGGCTCGCGCATTGATATTGTCTATCTCCGCCGCAAGCTCGTGCAGATGGGTAGCGAAAAGGCAACGGCAGCCTACGCGCGAAAATCCCGCAAGCACCTCGGCGGCGATATAGGAAGCCTCAAACGAGCCCGTAGACGACAGCGATTCGTCAAGCAGAACAAGACTCTGCGACGTCACCGTGTCAAAGATATCTCCGAGTCGGGCGCATTCCTCGCCAAGACGTCCCTTGTCGATAGTATCGTCAGCACCCGTCGGAAAATGTGTGTATATTCCGTCAGCCACCGATAGCTCGATATGTGCCGCGGGTAAAAACATTCCAAGCTGGAACATTACCTGGGCAATACCGATAGCGCAGGTTATGACCGATTTTCCTCCTCGGTTGGGACCCGTCAGCACGTATATCATAGCGTTATCCGCGCTCTCGTCAAAGGCAATATCGTTAGGCACTATCTCCTCTCCCTCAGGCAGCTTGAGCGCCACTGCGGGATTGTAAAGCCCCCGTGCCACAAACGCCTTTTGCTCTGCGGGCAGAACGGTGGGAGCTGACAGCTCACAGCCGCGCCTCATAAGCTCTCTTTGAAGCTGTGTTCCGCGAGTCAAAAATTCTATCTCGGGCATAAGCTCCAGCAAAAAGTCGGTATTCTCCAGAACGTAGGACTGTATTATCCTTTTCCATGACCGCAAGGAAGAGCGATACACGTCGTTGATAGCAGAATTGAAGGCAAGCGAGAGCGCGGTCTTCTGATTGTCCGAATGCTTTTTGCCAAACGGCACGAGGCTCGCAATACAAGTATATTCGTCATCCTTGAAATTAAGGCGCAGTATTTTATCCAGCACCTCGCCCGATTTGAAGGGCTGTGCGTTTACCGACAGCACTCCCGCATCCGACGGGCGAAGCTGTGCGTCCAGATTGACGCCCACGGTAACGCTCTTTATCTCTCTCACTCTTTGAGTAAGCTCTGCAAGCTTTTCGTTAAGCTCGCGGTAATAGTCCGACTCGGCAAGCTCGCGCACGTAATCCGCAAGGCGGAGAAACGCCGTGCCGTGCAGATTATCCGCAACCTCCGAAAGTCCCTTGTGCAGGGTATCGACGGATGAAATATACAGCTCTATCTCCGTCAGGCTGGACAGATAAGCCGAGGTGTCCTCACCGCTCTCGCCCTCCAGCCTGCGAAGCTCGGTAATGTCATTCAGTATGGGAACGAGTCGGTTCAAGGTGTCCGCAAGCGACGGATTGTTCAGCATGTCCGTAAAGGTCGCGTTGCGGTACGCGATAACGGCAGGACAGGTGGTGAAAAATTCACTCACCTCTCGGCTTTTCAGCTCAAACATTTCAAGGAAGCCAAGCTCCTGCAGGGTATACATATCCACGTCTGGGAGCGCACTGCCCGACGTGTGGCGGTTCTTGCTTTCGCCGTCGGGATATATAAGGCTGAAATTTTCAAGCTTCATATTTTCAAAAGCTCCTTTACGTCAGTTTATTTTTTGAAGCACCCGCTCACCGTCGCGCACAGTCAGCACCTCGTCAAAGCCTGCCGCCAGCAAAAGGGCGTGTCCCTTTCGTATGGCCTTGCCCAACATTTCGGGAGAATGGGCGTCCGAGCCCGTGGTCACAAGCCGTCCGCCACAGTCGCGGTACAGCTTCAACAGCTCCAGCGTCGGCATGCTGATTCCAAGTCCCTTTGCGATGGTGGAAACATTAAGCTCAAGCGCGGTATCCCGCTTGATAATAAGCTCGTAGAGCGCCACGATCTTGTCGTAATGCTTCTTAAAGTCAATCGTCCGCTTCCCCACCGAAACGTATCTGTGCATGTACGTAATATGCCCCACCGTAGTAAACGGTGATTTGCCGTCGATATCGAGGGCACACATCTCAATGGTTTCGTCCAAGGCGCGCGAGAACAAGCTGTCGATAATAGGCTCGCGCATGTTTTCAAAGCTTATGTAGTAGAAATCGGGCACGCCGCGCAGATTGTGAAGCGAGCCTATAACAAACTCGTAGGGATGACGCGCAAGGGCGGCGCGAGCATAGTCGGGATATTGGTGCGCGTTACCCAGCTCAATGCCGTACAAAAGATTGAGCCTGCCGCGGTATTTTTCCTTTGCCTCCATTACGGCTGTATAAGCCGCATCGGCGTCGTATACCGAATAAAGCCCCTCCACCTCACCGTTTACGTCGCAGTGGTCGGTGATGGCAAGGTCGGTAAGCCCTACCTCCAAGGCACGGCGGCAAAGGGCGTCCGGAGTGGAATTTTCCGCGCCGTCAAAGGAGAAGCGTGTATGTGTATGAAGATCGCAGTAAACCATATTTTCCTCGACAAAGCATATTTCTCTTTTTACATTATACCACATATTTTTCACTTTGTATATATATAAAGTAAAAACTTTTTTTGAACACGGGATTTTTAAAATAAAAAACGCCCTCTCACTCGCAAGCGAGAGGACGTTTTCCACTTAATTTTTCATTTTCAATTCTTACCCTGCTCTGTACCTATGCTTCGGCTTTGACTCCTTTGCGTTTTTCAGTGCGTTGCTGAGCGTTGCGCCTACCAGCGCAAGCGCCACCACTCCCGCGTGAAGCAATAGGCTAACTCCGCCCGTCGCGCCGAGGGTAAGCGCTGCCCTTGCCTCGTCGCCAAAGCACAACGATATTGCAAAAAGCGCTAACGCAAACAGTCCGCCACCCATAAGTCCGCACAGCGCCGCCGCTCGCCCTCCCCTTCGCGCGGAAACAAATCCGCACAGCACCGAGGTCAGTATCAGCGCGGTTATGCCAAGGGGGGCTATCAGCTTATCGGGGTCGGGATTTGAATACGCCGCAAAGGACAGCGCGAGCAGCAGTGCAAGTCCTATACCGAGCGACACGGGAAGCGCAAAAAGCCCCGCAAAAAATGCAATTTTCAGCGCGCTCTCCTCCTCGGACGCGCCGTGCGCACCGCTCGCAAACGGGTCGCCATCTCTTTTCCCACGGTGTTTATTCTGTTCGTGCATATTTTCCTCCAAAAAAACTTATTCGGTTAATTATATTCGCGTATTCGCAAAATTTTCCCGAATATTCGCAAAATTTTCCTAAAAAGCAGGCACCCTCTTTACAAAAGATTGCAAAAATGCTATACTGCGGTTAGAACAAACTGAAAGGACAGTCGTAATATGCTTAACTACTCAATAATGCTGCTGAGTGAAAATCATATCGACGAAATATGCGCAGATATCGTCGAGCAGGTAAAAGGCGGCGTTGCCACCATGCCACTATTCAAGATGACACTCACTCCCGAGGGTGTGCCTGCTATTGATAAGGCGGCGCTTCTGACGGAATCGTATAAAAAATTTAAGAAAAAGCTGGACGCGGCAGGTGTTCCCTCCGGTGTGCTTATTCAAGCGTCGATAGGCCACGGCTGGAAGCTGAACCAGCCCTCCGCTTTCCAAAAATACGTGGGACTTACGGCGGGCAAGCCCGTGGAGGTTTGCTGCCCCTACGACGGGGATTTCCGAGAATATATCAAAAAATCCGCCGCGACTATTGCGTCTGCAAATCCCGACCACATCATGCTGGACGACGATTTCAGACTCATGGCGCGCTCCGAGCTGGGTTGCGTTTGCCCTCTCCACATGGCAGAGTTCAACCGTCGGGCGGGTACACGTCTTACCGACCGTGAGCTTCATTCCGCTTTTTGGGGTGAGGAAATGCACGGCACGGAGCTGAAAAGCAAATATCGCGAGATTTTCATTCAAACGCAAATAGATTCCCTTATCGGATGCGCAAAGGAGATCCGCGCGGGTATTGATTCGGTCAACCCCGCGATTCCCGGCTCATTCTGCCTTTGCGGCGACAGTGCAGAGGGCGCGTTTGAGATCGCTTCCATTATGGCGGGCAAGGACAATCCCGTCACTCTGCGAGTCAACAACGCAAATTACTGCGCAAAGGACCCTCGTGATTTTGTAAATATTATGCACCGGGCGGCGACTCAAAAGGCGGCGCTCAGAGGCAAGCCCGACGTGATTCTTGCAGAAACAGACACCTGTCCGCAGAACAGATATTCCACCCCCGCCGCCAAGCTCCACTCTCATTTCACCTTCAGTATCCTTGAGGGCGCAAAGGGTGCAAAGCATTGGATAACAAGGCTTTTTGACTACGAGCCGAACAGCGGCAAGGAATACCGCAAGAAGCTCGCAAAATACAGCGGCTTTTACAACGAGCTGTCCCGTCTGACCGACAGCCTTGTATGGCAGGGCTGCAAAATTCCCGTTCCCAATCACTCCATTCCCGTCGTTGCCAAGGGAGATATGAACCCCGCGGTTGCAGACGGCTGGTGCGCTCACGTGCTTGACAGGCTGGGACTCCCTCTCCACTTCTCTGTTGACGGAGAAGGCGCATGCTTCTTTGACAGTCTGCGCGACCTTGCCTTCACCGTCGAGGAATTAAAGGGCTTCCTTGCAGGAAACGTAGTGCTGGACGCTGTGGCAGCAGAACGCTTTATCCAACGCGGACTCGGCGAATATATCGGTATTGACGTAAAAGTACGCGAGCCCGGCTCTAAAAACACCAGCGGCGAGCAATTCCCCGACGGAAGCCTCAGCAAGGCAATGTACGGCGCGCGAGAGCTGATTCCGCTCTCCGAGGACGTAAAGGTCTGCTCCGAGGTGTATTTTTTGAAGGACGGGGTTGAGCGCGAAATTCTTTTCCCCGGCGTTACCTCATATAAAAACTCCCTCGGCGGATGCGCCGTCGTATTCTCCGGCGACACCAAGTTTGGCTACAATATCGTTGATGCATTTGGATTTCTTTGCGAGGCGAGAAAGCGCCAGCTTATTGATATTCTTACCGATCTCAACTGCCTGCCCGCTTACTATCCCGAGGACGCGGAGATGCTTTTCAAGGCGGCAAAAATGCCCGGCGGACGACTCCTTTGCGCTCTGCTTGACATGAGTCTTGACGTGCTGGACGAGATACCGCTGTGCATCAACCGCGATGCAAATAACATCAAGCGACTCTGCCCCGACGGCACGTATGAGGATGTTAAGTTCACTCGCGAAGAAAACAGATACCTCCTCAGCACCTCAGCAGGCGTATTCGAGCCCGTGATACTCATTATTGAATGAAATAAAAATGCCCGCAACCGTCGCGGGCATTTTTATTTTAAAAGATAGCTCAGTCCTGCGCGTCCTCAGCCTTAACGTCAACGCGGCTTACCGCAGATTTAAGGATGCGGATGTGGGTGCGGTCGTGGCTGGTTTCCAGCACCAGAGTTTCCTCCTTGATGCTGACTACCTTGCCGATAATACCGCCGATGGTCGTGATCTCGTCGCCAACCTCGAGGTTGTTGCGCATTTCGTTGGTTTCCTTCTCCTGCTTTTTCTGGGGACGGATCATAACGAAATACATTACGACCAGCACAAGCACGAGCATGATTATGGGCAGGAAGGTGCTGAGCGCGTCGCCCGAAGCCTCCGCCATAAGCATAGCTGCATTATACATGATAATTCCTCCGTTTTTTCTTGATAAAAACAGTATAACCGACCTTTTTGAAAAATTCAATGATATATTTGTAAATATTCTTGCAAGGAGTAAATTTTTTTCAAAATGTCTTGACAAACCGTCCGCACGGAGGTTATAATCGTCTTATAAAGCATCAAAATTCAAGGAGGATTAACTTATGAGCAACGTAAACATCAACGGCAAGGATGCCGCCGACGCATTGCTTGGCGGAGCAAAAAAGGTTATAGACAAAGCGGTCACGGGAGCCGAAAAGCTCACCGATATCGCCGCGCTGAAAATCAAGATCGCCTCCGTTAAGGCAAAAAGAGACGAGGAGTACACCCGCCTCGGCAAGCTTACCTATAAAAAGCTGAAAAGCGATACCCCCGACACCGATACCGCCGCAAAGATCGCGCAGGCAGTCAAAAATATCGACTCCCTCACCGAACAGCTCGCTCAACTCGAAAAGCAGGCGAAGTGATTTATTGTATGCGGGGCTTTGCCCCTACACCCCACCAAACTTTCTTGAAAGAAAGTTTGGATCAAAGAACTTTACTGTAAATTTATTTTTGTTTAGATTTGTTTGGATGGTTACGACCGAAAAATATCTCTATAATTTTTGCGGCGTTTCGGGCGAACACAGTTCGCCCCTACGTGGCAAATAAGATGCTTTCGGTTGTTTTCAGGCAAAGATTTTTATACCGTAGGGGCGACCTGCGGTCGCCCGTTTCAATGAAATGAAGCTTTTCGCAAAGCGAAAAGCTTCATCAATTATTCATCATTCATTATTCTTTTGACCGCGACGGGAGAAGCCTATTTGCAAGCAAATGCGCCCCTCCCCTACGGTAAAAAATTAAAATCCCCGTTGAAATATTATATTTCTCGGTATGTCCCGCCCGACACCGAAGGTGTCATCCTGAGCGGAGGGCGTAGCCCGAAGTCGAACCCGTAGGGCGCGCAAGTGGGATCTCGGCGGGGACTTCGCCTAAAGGTGACACGGCGGGAGCGAGCCCCTCCCCTACCGAGAAATAATGAAAATGAAGCTTTTCGCCTTGGCGAAAAGCAACGATAATTTTAAATTTTAAATTGCCCCGCGCATTTGGGCAAAGCCCAAATGGGTCATTCTGAGCGAGCGCAGCGAGTCGAACCGTAGCGCAGCGGAGGCGCGAAGCGGAATCTCGCGGGGACTTTACTCAAGGATGACACGGCGGGAGCAAATATCACTCCGCGAAGCGGACATTCCCCCGTGGGTCCCTTACCCACTCGGTTATTTAATTGAGAAATGAAGCTTTTCGCCTTAGCGAAAAGCAACAATGCCACTATGGCGTGGTTTTTGTCTTACAATAACGTGCCGTGCGGATTTCCCGCACGGCACGTTTCACTCGTCCGAAGGATGAATTTCACTGCGTAGCAATTTCACACGCCGCCACCGTGTCATTATTGGGCAAAGCGAAGAATCTCGGTGGCGGCGTATTTCACTCCGCGAAGCGGACACTATCCTCCGAGCTGTGTGCGCATAAACGCCATTATTTTCTTTTCCTCGCGGGATATTTTTACCTGCGTCAATCCCAGCTCGCTCGCTACCTGCTGCTGCGTCATATTTCGATAATATCGCAGAAGGACTATCTTTTTCCACACGGGTGGCAGGGCGGCTATTATCTGCGACAGGGCGATTCGGTCTATCCTCCGCGCCATTTCCTCCGCGTCCGACGTGTCGGGAATTATTGCGCCAAGCTCCGGTGAATCCTCTCCGTAGGCGTTATCCGACAACGAGGATATGGGCGTCATTGAGTCAAGCGCAACCGCCGCTTCCTCGCGGGATATTCCGCAATTCTCGGCAAGCTCGCCGATACCCGCTTCCCTGCCCTCCTCCGCGGCAATACGCGCACGCTCTCGCATGAGCATAACGCCCGTTTTACGGTAGGCTCGCCCGACTCTTATCAGTCCGTCATCGCGCAGATGCCGTCTTATCTCGCCTATGATAAGCGGCACGGCATATGTGGAAAACGCCGTTCCGCGGGACACGTCAAAGCTGCGTATCGCCTTTACCATGCCTATCATGCCTATCTGCATAAGGTCCTCAAATTCCGTTCCTCTATCGCGGAATTTAAGAGCAATGCTGCGCACAAGCCCCGTGTTTTCTATCACAAGACGCTCCATAGACGCCTCGTCGCCGCCCTGAGCTGCTACTACAAGCTCAATGTTATGAGAAAACCGCTCCTCGGTTTTCTCGTCCTCTGCTCCGCAATTCAAGCACTCCGCCATACATAGACCTCCGCAATTATATCCTCAACGCATTTGCATTGATATGTATGGATGATCACAGCGGCGCACGGGTAGCCAGCCGCTTCAGCAGCACAACGGTAGTGCCAACGCCCACCTTGGAGCGCACCCGCACTCCATCGGTAAAGCTCTCCATAACGGTAAAGCCCATGCCGCTCCGCTCGCCATCGGCGTCGGTGGTAAAGAGCGGCTGCCGCGCCGCACGGACGTCGGGAATGCCGCAGCCGCGGTCGCGGATCTCAATTTTGACCGCCCTGCCCTCCATTAGTGTGACGGTTATGTATATCAGTCCCGACGACTCGCGATAGCCGTGGACGATACAGTTGGTGACAGCCTCCGACACCGCGCATTTGATGTCTGCAAGCTCCCCTACGTCGGGGTCAAGCTGGGATACAAATGAGGCAACCGCAGACCTCGCCATTCCCTCGTTTACGGATATGGCGGGGAGCTTTATTTGTATGCGGTTCAGCACCTCGCCGCTGAAAATTCCTTTTGCTCTGGGGCTCATTTTGCCACCTCCCCTTCCGTGCGCGAAGCTTTTCTGTGTCGCCGCGCCGCTGTTTTTTGCTGTATCCTGCGCTCGCCCCCGGTGTACCTTATGTCTATCGCCCGTTCCATACCCGCAAGCGCGATTATCCGACTTATCGCCTCCGACGGGTCTTGCACCACAAGCTCGCCGCCAAGCTCGCGTATGACCGACAGCCTGCCCATAATAAGCCCCAGCCCCGAGCTGTCCATAAAGGTCACTGCAGACATGTCCATTATCAATCGGCGCGGGCGTTTTTCGAACAGCGCGCCGTCAATGCCGTTGCGGATGTCGGCGGCGGTGTGGTGGTCTATTTCGCCGCGCACCCTGACCAGCATCTGCTCTCCTGCCGTGTCGCAGACGAGATCCGCCTTGTGTGTCATCTGTTACCTCCGTTTTTTTAATAATTCCTGTGTTTTGAAAAATTATAGCACGTCCCGCGCGTGAAAAATGTCAAAATGCGAGGGAGACGC
Organism: Oscillospiraceae bacterium; assembly: GCA_015065065.1. Classification (GTDB taxonomy): domain Bacteria; phylum Bacillota; class Clostridia; order Oscillospirales; family CAG-272; genus CAMEON01. The sequence goes on along the minus strand of SVQX01000011.1, from coordinate 38,606 downwards.
GAATTTTTTTGTGCGTATTTAGGAGCGCGCGCTGAAAAAATTAGATTTTTTTGCATTTTTTCGATTAAAAGGCTTGACAAACGGAAAACAATATGCTATAATGCATAGCGTTGAATATTGGGGCATCGCCAAGCGGTAAGGCAACGGACTCTGACTCCGTCACTTCCGGGGTTCGAATCCCTGTGCCCCAGCCAAAAATCGACAAGTTTCGACAGAAGCTTGTCGATTTTACTTTTTCACCCTGCACTCTTCACTTTTCACTAAAAATCTCTTGTCGATTTTTGGCAAGTAATAAGTAATAGTGAATAGTGAAAAGGTAACTGATGTAGCTTTTCTCCTTTCAGTCGAAAAGCATTTATTTTACACACAGGTTCAAGTCCATACCAAAACAACGGAAAATATCTTTTTTATCCATTGCGAAAGCAATGGCATATCATCACGCTTTAGCGTGTATCTCATCACCGAAGGTGTATATCATCAGCCGCAGGCTGTATTATGCTTTTGCAATGATGATATACAAGGCTTTCGCCTTGGTGATATACAAAACTACGTTTTTATGATATACACGCCGTCGGCGTGATGAAGACGCGTGAGTTCAAGTCTATACGAAAACACACGAAAGCATCTTTTTTTGTCCGCTTTTCACAGAAAGAACGACAGGTTTCGACCTGTCGTTTTTTCAACGAAATTTGCCCTTCAGACAAGTGAAATCGCTTCGCGGCGAAATATTTGCTTCGCAAATGTGAAATGTTCGCTTACGCGAACGTGGGCAAATTTCATTTCACATCGAACAAAGTGAGATAAGGCATAACTTCACTGCGGCTTGACACAACTTCACTTTTATGATATACAAGGCTTTCGACTCTGGTGTAAATGAAGTTGCCTTCGACAAATGATGTGATGCTTCGCATTAACGATGTGCGCTTCGCGCAAACGGAATGTAACAGTTTGTCTGCACGTTGATTTATAGCCGATCGCAAAATATATTTAACAATTTGTAAATATACGCGTGGCAGGCAACAAACGTCTTGAATTTTACCCCACGTAAAAGTCTATAATTGTGTAAATTCGAATATTTCACTTGAAAAATCGAAGCTTTTGCATTATAATAAAATCAAGAAGGTTAGCGGCGGCAAGGGGCGCGTATCAAAGCTTCTCTTTGAGCTTGTTTTGGAGATGACCGTTGAGACTACCGTTACACAATAAAGCAGAAAGAGGTGGAAAAATGGATAAATACATAATTTGGGGAATCGTTGGAATTGTTCTCGTCGCGCCCGCATACGCTTGGAACACTTATAAAATGTATAGACGCGCGCAAGCCACAAAGGAATTCTCCTCCAAGCCCTTCGCCTGTCCCAATTGCGGACACAAGTTCTATACAAACAAAAAAATAATCCACTCCGTCGGAGAGGGCAAGGCATTTCTGAAATGTCCAAAATGCGGCAAGCGCGACGTCTGCGGCAGACCTTATACATTTGACGAGGAGCAAAATTGAACTAATATTCAAATACTGCAATAATTTCAATCAAAGGCGGTGCTGTTATGGCAAAATGTAAGTTATGTAAATCGGGCGTTAAGCCCTCCGCGCGGCGTTGCGAATACGACGCCGAGGGTCGCGCCGTTATCAGTATGACGGTTAAGGACGACAGCGACTTTCTGTCCGTTTATTCCCAACGGGAAACACCGTTTATCAGCTCGGACGTTGCTGAATTTATTGAAAACAGCTCCCATTCCCTTCGCCCCGGTCAGTCGCTCACACTGCGAATCCACAGCGACTGCATTGACGACGGCGAGCGACAGGACTATAGGGAGGGAATACAAGAATACTATTCCGAAAAATATATTGCCGCTAAGCGAGAGCTGCGATTCAACCTTTTCGCGGTCATAATGCTTGCGCTCGCAGGCATTGCCACGCTCGTGCTTGCGTTTGGAGTGGATAACCACATCTGGTCGGAGGTTATCGATATTGCCGCGTGGGTATTCTTGTGGGAAGCGGTGGATATCGGCGTATTCAAGCTGCGAGAGATAAACCTTAATCGCAGACGGTATTTGTCGTACATATCCATGAAGGTGGAATATTTACCTCTGTCACACACGGAAAAGCCTTGACATGCAGGCGCGTTTACTTTATAATATGAGTAAGGCGCGAGAGTATTATCATTTTTAATTTTCGGAGGACATATTATGTATTGCAGAAATTGCGGAGGACAGCTTAACGACAACCAAGCCGTGTGTCTCAAATGCGGAGTTTCGGTAGGTGACGGCAAGGGCTTTTGCCGCGTTTGCGGTCAGCCCGTAAATGAAAACGCCGAGTTTTGCATGGGCTGCGGATGCGAAATTCATCCCAAGGCAAAGCCCGCCGACAGCAAGAATGACGCACCAAGCAAGGGCTTTGCGGTGCTTGGATTTTTCTTTCCTATTGTCGGTCTGATACTTTATTTGATCTATCACGACGACGCCCCCCTGAAGGCGAAATCCGCCGGCAAGGGCGCCTTGATCGGATATATCGCAAATATCGTTTTGACTATCGTTATCGTAGTAGTCTTTTATGCTATCATCTTAGGCGGGCTTATCGGTGGATTTGCTTTGTATGAGGCGTCAATGTATTTCTGATTTTTATATCAAAATACTCAAAAAGCCTTGACAAAATTACAGGCTTTGATTATAATAGTTATAATTCCGAGCGCGGAATCACCGACATCATCAGAAAACAAGGAGAACATTCATGTATTGTAGAAACTGTGGAGAACAAATGAACGACAATCAGGCTGTATGCCTGAAGTGCGGAGTTAAGACCGGAACGGGAAAGTCCTTCTGCCCTAACTGCGGCAGTGCTGTTGCCGAGGAGGCTGTCATTTGCGTGCATTGCGGCATTGCCCTTAAAAAGGACAGCGAGGACGCAAGCATTCCCAACGTTGAAGGCATCAAAAAGAGATCTATCGTAACCGCCGTTCTGCTCTCCCTTATCACCTGCGGAATTTACAGCATATACTGGTTCGTCTGCCTTACAAACGAGATGAACAAGGCGTCCGGAAAAACGGGCGATACCAGCGGCGGCATTGCGTTTTTACTGTCCCTCGTCACCTGCGGAATTTACGAATTCTTCTGGGCTTACAAGCTGGGCGAAAAGAGAGATGCCGTTGCAAAGGAAAACGGCTCGTCAAATATCGTTTATCTCCTGCTCACGATTTTCGGCTTGGGCATCGTCGTTTACGGCTTGGCGCAGGATGCTCTTAACAAGGCAATTGACAACCAATAATCCCGAATCAAAAAAGCGATTGCGCGCGACCGTCATAAAATATTCCGTTATTTTATGCGTAGCGGCAGCTTATCTTGTGTTCGTGCTGTTTACGGACCTTGGTATTCCCTGTGTGTTCTATGAGATCACGGGATTCAAATGTCCCGGGTGCGGAGTATCCAGAATGCTTGCCTCCCTCGCACGTTTTGATATCGTTTCTGCCTTTTGGCATAATCCGTTTCTGTTTATAACCGGTCCCTTTATTGTCGCCTACCTTGCGTGCTGTGAGATAAGGTACGTGCGCTTTGGTGACAGACGGATGGGAAAATGGGAAGCACTTATGTGGGCTGAGCTTGCTTTGGCGATCGCCTTTGGTATACTCAGAAACGTGTTACCTATTTAAAATTAAATTTCAGCGTACCCGCCACACGTCGGGTACGCTGTTTTTGTGTCTGCTTTTTTCATTTTGCTATTTACAAATTTCCCGTGCTGTGATACAATGAAGGCACAAGCAAAATATACGGAGGCTTTTATGAAATCTATATTTTTAAGATACCCAGGTGGCCGTGCAAAGGCTGTCACCTTCAGCTACGACGACGGCGCGCGGTCAGATGCCCGTCTTGCTGCGATATTTGATAAATACGGCATGAAGGCTACCTTCAATTTCAACGGCACGGGGCTGTTCGCATTTGATTATACAAACGAGCAGATACAGGAAATTTTCCTTTCCAAGGGACACGAGATAGCCGTTCACGGTGCAAGCCACCGTCCAAGCGGAAACCTGCGCCCCATTGAGGGAATTCGCGACGTGCTTGACTGCCGCCTTGAGCTTGAGGAAAGATGCGGCTGCATTATCCGCGGCATGGCGTACCCGGACACCGGTATTACCCTGATGGGCAATTTCACTACCTACGAAAAGATCAAGAATTATCTTACCGAGCTGGATATTGCTTACGCGAGAACGCTTGGCGGCGACAACGACAGCTTTATGCTTCCCTCCGATTTTCACGCATGGATGCCGTCGGCTCACCATAACAATCCCAAAATTTTTGAGTACGTTGATAAGTTCTTGGCGCTTAACGTCTCCACGGGCACATATCACGCAAAACGAGCTCCCCGTCTGCTCTACATCTGGGGACACAGCTTTGAATTCGACCGCGACAACAACTGGGATCGCATTGAGGCAATATGCGAGAAGCTGGCGGGCAATCCCGATATTTGGTTTGCCACCAACATGGAAATATACGACTACGTCGAGGCGTACAAGCGGCTTGTTTACAGCGCGGACGGACACACCGTATACAATCCCACGGTAATCTCGGTATGGATGGATGTTGACGGCGTTCTGCACGAGATAAGGACGGGAGAAACGGTACGGATAGGCTGAGCGCATGGATATAAGAAAAACAACTGCCGCCGAGCTTTGCTCGCTGATGAATATTTTTGACGAGGCGAGGGAAACCATCCGTGCCCTCGGCATAAATCAATGGCAAAACGGATATCCGTCGGAATCGGTAGTCCTTGAGGATATCGCGCTTGGCAGGTCCTACGTCGTTGACGTTGACGGCGAGATTGTAGGTACGTTTGTTCTTATGGAGAACGGCGAGCCAACGTACGACAAAATATACGACGGGCATTGGAAAACGGGCGACGAAAATCAAAGCTATGTTGCCATGCACCGCGTTGCGATAGCGGTCAAAAAACGTGGGAGCGGCATATCCTCCGCCATGGTAGGCTACGCCGAGTCTCACGCACGGCGGCTTGGCTGTGAGTCCCTTCGCATTGACACCCACGAGGGCAACGTCGTTATGCGTCGGATGCTGGAAAAGCACGGATTTGAATACTGCGGCATCATTTATCTGCAAAGCGGCGACCCCCGCGTGGCTTATGAAAGGGTTTTACAAAATACGGCTTGCGTCTTTTGACGTAAGCCGTTATATTTTTTACTTTTTAGGTTAATAATAACAAAAAACCGGAGGTGGAAAATGGCTGATATTCTTATTATAGGCGGCGGTGTGGCGGGACTTTCGGCGGGCATTTACGCTCAGCTTTGCGGTTACAGCGCCGCCATTTACGAGGCGCACGGAGTAGCGGGCGGCAATCTGACGGGCTGGCAGAGGGGAGAATACCATATTGACAACTGCATCCACTGGCTGACGGGGACAAATCCCGCCACAAAGACCTATGAAATGTGGGAGGAGCTTGGCGTTTTGGGCGGTGTGGAGATATTCACACCCGAAAGCCTATACACATGCCGTTTTGGTGGACAGGCGCTTTCTCTATACAGTGACATTAACAAATTTGAAGCGGAAATGCTGACCCTATCCCCTCGCGACGAAAAGGAAATACGCGCCCTTTTCTGCGCGGTGCGGCTATTGCAGGGCGCTATGGGAATAGCGGGTGACAGGCAAAGCAACGGCTTATCCGCAAAGGACATTTTAATGCTCCCTGCCCTGGTGAAATACTACGGTATGTCGGCAAAGCAGTTAGCGATGCGATTTTCTCACCCGCTTTTGCGCGCCTTTATCTGCGCGTTTTGGGGGGACGAATTCGGTGCTTTGGCAATGCTCTCGGTATTTGCGAATTTCTGCGGCGGCAACGGCGGCTTGCCTCGCGGCGGCTCAAAGGCGGCAGCTGACCGAATGGTGGCAAGGTTTTTGTCCCTCGGAGGTAGGCTGAACCTCGGCAAGAGGGTCGAAAAGATCGAGCTGTCGGGCAGACGGGCGACAGCTGTCGGCTTTTCTGACGGGACACGGGCGGTGGCGGACTATATTATCGTCACCCCCGATCCCGCCGCCGTTTTCGGGAAAATACTTGATCTGCCTATGCCAAGATCCCTTCGCCGTCAATATGGGAACGCCCGGGCGGTGCGCTTTTCCAGCTTGCAGTGCGCCATCTCCTGCCAAGCCGACTTTCTTCCCTTTGGCGGAGATTGCATTTTTGATACGGACGGAGGCGAGCAGGTTATCGTGCGCGAATTTTCCCACGAGCCAAGCTTTGCACCGACGGGCGAAACAATGTTGCAAACCATGAGCTTTTGCTCCGAGCGTGAAGCCAAACGCTCTATCCGTCTGCGACGGCTCAACCGTGCAGAATACGACAGGCAAAAGCAACAGCTCGGACACTCGCAGATATGTGCGTTGGAAAAGGAATTCCCTCAGCTTAAAGGTTGCTTTAAGCTTATCGACGTGTGGACTCCCGCAACCTATCACCGATTCGTCGGCTCGGAGACAGGCTCGTATATGGGCTTTACCTTCCCCGCTCGCGCGCTTCCAAAAAAGCTCAGCGGCAAGGTATCGGGAGCAGAAAATCTGCTGCTCGCCACTCAATGGCAACAGTCCCCCGGCGGCTTGCCTATCGCCGCCGAGCGCGGCAGACAGGCTATCCTTGAGGTCTGCAAAAAAGAACACGCATACGGCAGAATGCCCCTCGTTTTGGAGGTGTAATTGAATAGGTATGCCCCGATCCAATTATATGTGGAGGTTCACCCCACGCACCGACTTAATTATATGCGGGGCTTCGCCCCTTCACCCCACCAAACTTTCTTAAAAGAAAGTTTGGATCAAAGAACTTTGATGCAATTATTTTTTTATTTAGATGATTACAGCCGAAACCATCTCTATACCCCCCGTGGACCCCTCACCCACTGCGGTATTTAATTAAAAATGGACGCTTTTCGCTTTGCGAAAAGCAACGGCAATTTTCAATTCAACTTTCAACTATCAACTAAAAAAGCCGCGCCGCGGTGTCAAAACCGACACGTTGGCGTGGCTTGTATCGTGTTTGGCGGAAGTCCGCCTTGGCTTTATCTGAAATCCTCCTCTTTCGACGGGCTGTGGATTCCCGTGGGTCGGAGTAAATTGTGAACAGTTGGGTTTTATATTATCTATTTGAACCGCCTGTGGCGGATATGCAACCCTGCATTTCACAAGGATTTAGCAGCTTCAGCTACTTTAAAACCGTTTCCCCCTCGGGGGAACTTGCAACAGCCGTCGATTACTTCGCGTAATCGGTTGCTCGGCTCTCGCGGATAATGTTGATCTTTATCTGACCGGGGTACTTGACCTCAGCCTGGATCTTTTCTGCCATTTGTCTTGCGATAATCTTCATATCGTCGTCGTTAACGGCTTCAGGCCTTACCATAACGCGAAGCTCGCGTCCCGCCTGAATTGCAAATGCCTTTTCAATGCCCTCAAAGCCGACTGCAATTTCCTCCAGCTTTTCAAGGCGTTTGATGTAGCTTTCCATATCCTCACGGCGTGCGCCCGGTCTTGCCGCGGAAATAGCGTCCGCCGCCTGAACCAGAACTGCCACAATGGAATTGGGCTCTACGTCGTTATGATGCGCTTCGATGGCGTGAACCACCTCTTTGCTTTCCTTGTACTTCTTCGCGGCGTTTACGCCGATCTGTACGTGTGAACCCTCAACGTCGTAGGGGAACGCCTTTCCGATATCGTGAAGCAGACCTGCCCTACGCGCCAGCGTGCTGTCAACGCCAAGCTCCTCTGCCATGATACCTGCAAGTATCGCAACCTCTATCGAGTGTTGGAGTACGTTTTGTCCGTAGCTTGTACGGTAACGAAGTCTACCCAGAAGTCTTACGAGATCGGGGTTTATTCCGTGAATGTTTACCTCAAATGTCGCTCTCTCTCCCGCCTGCTTTATAGCGGCGTCAACGTCCTTCTTTGCCTTTTCGACCATCTCCTCAATACGGGTGGGATGGATTCGTCCGTCGGCAATAAGCTTTTCAAGGGCAATACGCGCCACCTCACGACGGATGGGATCAAAGCCTGAAATGGTGATGACCTCGGGCGTATCGTCAATGATAAGCTCAACGCCCGTAAGAGTTTCCAGCTTCTGAATGTTACGTCCCTCGCGTCCGATAATGCGTCCCTTCATTTCCTCGCTGGGCAGAGCCACGGAGGATATGGTGGATTCAGCTACGAAATCTCCCGCGCATCTCTGGATGGCAAGCGCCATAATGTTACGCGCCTTGTCGTCCGCTTCCTCACGGTACTGCTGCTCGAGCTCGTCCATTCTCTGTGCCAATTCGTGTTTTACCTCGGCCTCGACGCGGATAAGCAATTCTTCCTTCGCCTGCTCGCTGGTGTAGCCCGACATTTCCTCCAGCTTTACGATCTGTTGTGCAAGAGTTGCCTCGATCTGCTCCTTGACAAGGTCGTTGTCCTTGAGCTTCTTTTCCAGCTGCTCCATTCGACGGTCAAGCTGCTCGCTCTTCTTGTCCAGATTTTCCTCTTTTTTGGAAAGTCTTGACTCTGCTCTGGAAACCTCAGCGCGACGCTCCTTGATCTCCTGCTCCAGCTCGTTGCGCTGACGGAGGGCTTCCTCCTTTGCGGAGATTTGCGCTTCCTTTTTATAGGTCTGCGCCTGCTTTTCTCCTTCTTCAACCAGCTTTTTCGCACGCTCACGGCTGTCCGCAAGCAGCTTTTCGGAGTCGGTCTTGGCATCCTTGAGCATACGCTTTGCCTCAGCTTCGGCAGAACCGATACGCGCTTCGGCTATCATCATACGAAACAGCACGCCGAGTCCTATACCCACAACGGCTGCCGCCGCTATGAGTCCAATGGCTAACGGTAAAGTCATTCCTTAACACCTCCTTCATATATATTTATATACCCGTTTGGCAAAAACCAAATAGATATTCATCTTATTATACACGAATTTCGCCAAATTGTCAAGAGATTTTGCATCTCCTTTGTCCGATTTTGCGCAAAAATAAGGCTTGTTTTTCAAAATTTTTTCTTAGAGAGCCGTTTTTGAACATAAATTTACAAAAAAGGGGTTTAGTATTTCGCGAAAATGAGGTACAATTATATTCAGAACAACGAAAGGCGGTGATTTTTACGTTAAGCTATGAGCAACTAAAAAAGAACGAAAGCATCCGCACCTACATCCGTCAGGCAGACAAGTCGCTGGAGGCGCTAGGCTACACAGAGCACAGCTTTGCACACGTTACCCTCGTGGCGGAGAATGCCGGGAGCCTTCTTTCAAATCTGGGATATGACGGGCATACGGTGGAGCTTTGCAAAATAGCGGGATTTCTCCACGATATCGGAAATCTCGTAAACCGCGTGGACCACTCGCAGAGCGGCGCGATACTTGCGTTCCGAATTCTTGACGGCATGGGCATGCCTGCCGAGGATATCGCTACCGTCGTCAGCGCCATCGGAAACCACGACGAGGGCAGCGGAGTTCCCGTCAGTGCCGTGGCGGCGGCTCTCATTATCGCGGACAAAAGCGACGTGCGCCGAAGCCGCGTGCGCAACTTCGATATGGCGACCTTCGACATTCACGACAGAGTAAATTATTCGGTTACCGACTCCAAAATGTCGGTGTCGGAGGACGGCTCTGCTATTGAATTACGGCTTGTTATCGACACCGAAATAAGCCCTGTTATGAGTTACTTTGAAATTTTCCTCGGACGCATGATAATGTGTAAAAAGGCGGCGGAGCACCTTGGACTGCCCTTCCGTCTGTTTATCAACGGCCAGCAGCTTTTCTGAGGTGTCGGATGGTAAAATATTTCGACACTCACGCCCACTATTTTGACAAAAAATTTGAGGAATTTTCGCTTAACGGCACAGTCGCAGGAGCCGACGCTCTGCTTGACAGCGAGGTCATGCGCGATACGGTTAGCGGCATTATCAACGTGGGCACAAATATTCAAAGCAGTCTTGCGGCAATAGAGCAGGCGGCGGGGCGCGACTTTATGTACGCTGCCGTCGGTATCCACCCGGAGGATGCGCAAAATTTATCGCTTGACGCAGCTGCCGAGCTTGAGCGGCTGGAGGAGCTGATATCCTCCGAGGACAAGCTGAAGGCGAACAAGATCGTAGCAATTGGAGAGATAGGCTTTGACTACTACTGGCAGCCCGTGGACAAAGCAAAGCAGTCGGAATTTTTTGAAGGGCAGCTTGCACTTGCGAAAAAATATTCTCTGCCCGTCATAGTCCACGACCGCGAGGCACACGGCGACAGTCTTGATACCGTTTCAAAATTTTCCGACGTAAAAGGCGTCTTTCACGCATACAGCGGAAGCATCGAAACGGCGCGCGAGCTTACTCGCCGCGGCTGGTATATAGGTCTTGGAGGAGCGGTGACCTTTAAAAGTGCAGAGCGGCTTCGCGCCGTGGCGTCGGCTTTACCGCTTGACCGCATACTGCTTGAAACGGATTGCCCGTATATGTCCCCAGTTCCCCACAGGGGGACGGTCAATCATTCGGCGCTCCTACCCTGCGTAGCTGAGGTACTGTCAGGGCTTTACGGCATCGACTGCGCAAACCTTGCCCGTATCACAGAGGAAAATGCGCGTCGGCTGTTTGACCGAATAGCCGCTTTTGAGCAGTAATTGCAAGGATTTTTCCAAAACCTGCAGGAATTTTCGGGGAAGCTATTGTAATTTGCGCGTTTTTGTTGTATAATAATCACACGAAACAAAAAACAAGGAGGACCTTATGCCCACAACAAGCGTTATAAAAATCAAGACCAAGGGCAACAACCTGCATCTGCGCGTCGCCAAGGGACACTTTGCTACCAATCACTCTCACAGCAATTATTACATTGACGTTGCCGCGCAAAAATCCCGACTTTCGGAGGCGAAGGCAGTGGCTCAGGAGCTTTGCGGCGGACATAGATTCAGCACTAAAATAGTTGATACCATTCTTTGCCTTGACGGCATGGAGGTGGTAGGCACCTGCCTTGCAAACGAGCTGACGAAAAACGATTTCATTAACATCAACGCCCATCAGACGATATACGTGGTCACGCCCGAAATGACATCGGGCTCACAGATGCTGTTCCGCGATAATATCGTGCCCATGATTCAGGGTAAGCACGTGCTGGTGCTTGCAGTTTCCGTGGCTACGGGCGTTACCGCTAAGGCAGCAATAGAGGCAATAAAGTATTACGGCGGCGAGGTAGTTGGAGTTGCGTCTATATTCGCAACGGCACAGGAGTGCGCGGGATATCCCATTACGTCGGTATTCAACCCGCATGACCTGCCCGATTATTTTTCCGCACCCTCTCACGATTGCCCGCTCTGCCGCGAGGGACGCAAAATTGATGCGCTTATGAATTGTCACGGCTTCTCGAAGCTGTAATTATCATATCTAAAGGAACGCCAACCATCGGTTGGCGTTCCTTTGTATTGTTATATTTTCACTGCAGGGCGGTTTCACTTCAGCCGTTAGCGCATTGATAATTTTGGCGGTGTTTCGGCGGTAGTAAATCCCCGTCCTAACACATATATTTTTCCGCCAGCGATTGTATAATTTTCCATTTTCAACTCTTGACTAACCCAAAAGCCACCCCGAGGGTGGCTTTTGGGTTAGTCGGCGTTTATTATTTTGCCGTGGTCTTGATAACGTAATAAATCGGCTCGCCGCCGTCCTCGCCTGCGAAGTAGAGGTTGTCGTAGTTATCATTAACAGCAATATTGATGAGTGATACATCCACGGTGTCAATAAGCTCTGCTGCGGCATTGTAGTACTCGGTCTCACCGCTCTCCTTGTCTGAAACGGTGTATCCGAAATGACCGTTAAGCTCAAATTCGGGCTGTTCCTTTGTATCGTCGTCGTATGTGTATACCGTCTTTTCCTCGCCTCCGCGAAGCATAACGATCTTATAGCCGTCCTCGGTTTCCTGCTCTACGAACACAGAGCCGCCTACTACTCCCAGCACCTCAGCATCATTCTGCGCAAGGTTATAAACGGAGTTAAGCTCAAGGTCGTAAATAGCGACGTCGCCAATGAAATACGCTCCCACCTGAACAAGATTGGGATGATTGAGGGTCTTTGTGACCTTTCCGTCCTTGTCAAGCAGCACCGCACCGTCAAGAGTAGCCATATAGTACACGCCGTCCGCAATCTTTGTGGGGGTGTTGAAGCCCTGATTTTCAACGTACTGCACCCACTCCAGCTTTCCGTCGTTGGAAAGAAGCGCCGTTCTGATATAGCCTTCGCCGCCGCAGAGCCTCTTGTCAATGATAGGAAGCACTACTGCAAGATTTTCAACGCCGTCGGCAATCTGTCCGTCACCAAGACGTCTAATCTCACTTCCGCAGACGGAATACGCCACGCACCAATCAAGGCTCAGCTCCCTTGTGCTTCCGTTAGAGGCATCAACGAGCAACGATACCATATCGTACTTCTTATTAGCCTCAAGACTTGCAAAATCCGCACCGTCAGCTCCGCAGTAAACGTCGTAGTCGGTGGCGTCCTCGGGAAGCTCTGCGAAATACTGGACCAGCAGGTTTCCGTTATTCAGAACGTTACATTCAGCTCCGCCCGTGGCATTTTCGGGGAAAACATAAGAGGACACGCGATTGAATTCACGGTCAAGCACAACAGCCTTCTCGCTGTATGTAAGAACGAAATACTTGTCGGTGGACTGTGCGGTATAGCTGCCCATGGGCATCAGGTATTCGGGGATATCAAACGCATGGCTTGCGTTGCCGTTCTCATCAACGCTATACGCCGCGTGGTCGTATATAAGCAGGTCGTCGGTGAACATTTCGGGTGCCTCCGGCTCGTATCTGTCGTTGGTCGTCAGCTTGTCACCGTTGACATTGTAGAGAGTGTAGGTGGAATCCAAAAGGTCCTTAATGCTATCCCCTATCTCCGTCTTTACAACGTGAAGCGCGGGAACGCCGTCCTCGGCGTGTACGGTATAAAGATAGTCCTCGTTTTCAAGAGTGATTACTACCTCGCCCTTAGCAAGATTCAATATTTTATACGCACTAGTACCGTTTTTAAGATCAACATCCGCAAAAACTCCAAGCCACTCGTTGCCGCCAACGTAGGCATAGCCGGACAGCTCGTCGAGCTCTTCCATTTTGGTATACAGCTCCTCGGTAAGGTCGTATTCGGTATTAATAAGCTTGCCGATATCGGCACTGCTGCCCGAGGAGCAAGCACAAAGCAGCGCTGCAAGCACAAGCGCCATCACTGCGAGTAGTATAGATTTGGTCTTTTTCATAATTTGCCTCCATTTTAAAAATTGGGCCTACGGCTCCTTTTTTATTATAGCACAGTTTCGAATTTTGTCAACACAAACGTGTTCAAAAGTTTTCAAGACCACTTGACAATGAATACCTGATATGTTATACTGCATCTGACAAAAAAAACGAAAGCGAGGTTGTATTATGACACAAGCGGAAATGTTCGGTCGCGCGAGATGGATAGGCGCTGACGCGGATCACGGTGCAGGCATTATCATACGAAAAAGGTTCAGCTATTCGGGTGGAGCGGCTACGCTCCGACTTATCGGTCTTGGCACGTTTGAAGCGTTTATAAACGGCAAGCGCATCAGCAACGACCTGTTTTTGCCCATGAATTCGGAATACGAAAAAACGGAATTCCCATGGGGGGAGCAGCTTTTCGGCTACCGCATATACGCTACCGAGTACGATATAACGGGCTATCTGAAAGCAGGTAGCAACACCCTTGCTCTCCACGTCGGCAACGGCTGGTACACGGGCATGTGGTTCGGAATACAAAAAATATTCGGCTCAAAGAAAGCTATTTTCTCTATATCTGTCAACGAAAACGGCAAGATCAGCGAAATTGTTTCCGACGGAAGTGAGCGTTGGGCAAATTCTTTTGTTAAGGAAAGCGATCTTCACCGCGGAGAGAGCCAAGACTACACCGAGTGGGAGGACAGCTGTCTTGACTGCGATTTTGACGACAGCGCATGGCGCACCGTAGCACTCGCAAAGCCTGTTGACAGCGAGTACTGTTTTACCGACTGCCCTCCCGACAGGGTGATGGAGAAAGTAACCCCCGAGGCAGTCGGCAAAGGGGACGGCTTTAATATCTATGACGCGGGCAAAAACACGTCGGGATACCCCGTAATAAAGCTCGCAGACGGATACACGGGCGAGATAAAGATAACCTTCTCGGAGTCACTGGCAGACGGCGATCTGGACCCCGAGCATATCCACGAGCAGCATTTCAATATCAAGGCTGACGGTAAGGCAAGAGCTGCTTACCTCCGCTTTACCTGGCTCGGCTTCAGATATTTCAAGGTCGAGGGCGAGTGCGAGGTGGAGAGCGTCTGCACGATACACACCGACATCTCCCAAACGTCCTCTTTCCACTCCGACAATGAAATACTCAACTGGATACACGACACCTTTATCCACACCCAGCTTACAAATATGCACCGCGGTATTCCCAGCGACTGTCCCCACATTGAGCGTCTTGGCTACACGGGCGACGGTCAGCTTTTGTGCCGTAGCGTTATGGACGTGCTTGATGCGAAGGCATTTTACGCCAAGTGGATAGCCGATATTTCAGACTGTCAGGACGTGCTTTCCGGACGCGTGCAGTATACCGCTCCTTATTTCTACGCGGGCGGAGGACCGGGTGGCTGGAGCTGTGCTATCGTTACCGTTCCTTACGAATTTTACAAGGCTTACGGCGACGACAGCTTTTTGCGCACGCTTTATCCGCAGATGCTCCGCTACTTCGATTTTCTTGACGAGCACAGCGAATTCGGTCTTGTTACAAGCTACAAGGAGGGAGTATGGTGTCTTGGCGACTGGGTGACACCCGTTCAATGGACACTGCCTACACCCTTTGTCAACACCTGTCTTTATGTTGACACCATGCAAAAGCTGATAGAAATAGCTCGCGTTATCGATAAGGAGGAGGATATTCCCGCATTTGAGGAAAAGATCGCCCTCCGCAAAAAGGCGATAAACACCGCTTATTTCAACGATTTCTTTGCCGACGACACCTACTGCGCCAACACGCAAGGCGCGGGCGCGTTTGCTCTTAATATCGGGCTTGGCACGGAGAACACGAAAAACAAATTCATAAAGTATTATGAAGCAAATCCCGTATACGACACAGGCATTTTCGGCACGGAGCTGGTTACCCGCAAGCTGTTCGAATACGGCAGAGGAGATATCGCCCTCAAGCTGTTGACACACAACGACACCCACGGCTTCGCCCGCTGGAGGGCAGAGGGATATACCACCTTCCGCGAATATTGGGGAAACGATTACTGCCGCTCTTACAATCACCCCATGTTCGGCGCGGTGGTCGCTTGCCTTTACGAGTTTATTCTCGGAATTCGTCAGGAAAAGGATTCTGCAGGCTATGACCGCGTTATCATCTCCCCGGCGGTTATTGACGGACTGAACTCCGCCAAGGGACACCTTACCACCCCGCACGGAATTATCTCCGTCGCCTACTCCACCGACAACGGTGTGAGAAATTACAGGGTGACCATCCCCGACAGAGTATCCGCCCGCGTCTGCATAAGCGGAATCCCCGAAACCACCCTTGTCGGCGGCGAATACGAGTTTGTCGTTTAAATCTCAATACTCACATAGCCCCATTCACCGAATACACGGCGGATGGGGCATATTTTAGCATCGCCTTGCTATGATTTTATGCGATTTGAGAGGTCATACTGCACGTTCCGCCAAAATCTCACACCCCGACGGCAGATAATAAAAATTTTCCGTTTTTCACTTTCGATGTCTCTTTTAAATTAAATTAAAATAATTATGAAAACAATTTGTGAAAAAATACGCTGATTTATTGAAGCGGCGGTTTTTTTGTGCTATAATTTAAGATGTATATTTATTTGCTTTTTAAAGAAAGGAAACCCGCAAAAAATGATCAAGACCCTGGCAAAAAGTATTCGGGAATACAAATTTCTTTCCATCATAACGCCTATCCTTATTATAGGCGAGGTGGTAATGGAATGTCTTATGCCGAATATCGTCGCAAATCTCGTAAATCAGTTCAGCGCGGAGGGCGGTGCGAATATGTCCGTCATCCTCACCGAGGGACTGAAGCTGTTTTTGATGGCTTGCGTTTCGCTCGCCTGCGGAGCTATCGCAGGCTTTACCTCTGCGAAGGCGTCCTGCGGATTTGCAAAAAATCTCCGCACCGACCTTTTCCATAAGGTACAGACCTTTTCATTTGAGAACATTGACAGATTTTCGTCGTCCTCTCTGGTCACGCGCACCACTACCGACGTGGCTTACGTGCAGATGGCGTACCTGCAAATAATCCGCGTGGCTGTCCGCGCACCAATGATGTTCATTTTTGCAATAACCATGGCGTTCAGCACGGGCGGCAGACTTGCCTGGCTGTTCGTTTGCGTTGCTCCCATACTCATTATCGGACTTTTGCTTATCGCAAAATTTGCCATGCCCTCCTTCCGCCGCGTTTTCCGCAAATACGACAAGCTCAACGAGTCCATTGAGGAAAACGTAATGGCTATGCGTGCCGTCAAAGGCTTTGCACGCGAGGAGTACGAGCAGCAAAAATTCGGTGCGGCTGCGGACAACATCCGCGCTGATTTCACCCGCGCAGAGCGCATAGTGGCGTTCAACTCTCCTATCATGCAGTCCTGCCTTTACATCATCATGGTCTGCGTGCTGTCCATAGGCTCGAATATTGTTATTACAAGCCACGGTGCGGAGCTTGGAGTAGGTCAGCTCTCCGCGCTTCTGACTTACGGCTTCCAGATACTTATGTCGCTGATGTCGCTGTCCATGGTATACGTTATGCTCACCATGTCGGGCGAATCCGCAAAGCGTATCGTTGAGGTGCTAAGCGAGGAGCCCTCTATCAAAGCGCCCGCTTCGCCCGTCACACAGGTGAAGGATGGCTCGATAAGATTTGACAGCGTCAGCTTTTCTTATTCCAAAACAGCAAGCCGTGCCACTCTTTCGGATATAGATCTCGACATTCCTTCAGGCGCGACGGTGGGTATTCTCGGCGGCACGGGATCAAGCAAATCCTCCCTTATTCAGCTCATCTGCCGACTGTACGACGTTACCGATGGCTCGGTGACGGTTGGAGGCGTAGACGTGCGCGAGTACGATCTTGACGTTTTGCGCAACGAGGTGGCGGTAGTTCTTCAAAAAAATCAGCTTTTTTCGGGAACGATAGCAGAAAATCTCCGTTGGGGCAACGAAAACGCCACTGACGAGGAGCTTGTGGAGGCTTGCCGTCTTGCGCAGGCGCACGACTTCATTTCCTCTTTTCCCGACGGCTATAACACCGTGATCGAGCAAGGCGGCACCAACGTGTCGGGCGGTCAGCGTCAGCGACTTTGTATTGCCCGCGCTCTGCTCAAAAAGCCGAAGATCCTCATTCTTGACGACAGCACGAGCGCAGTGGATACAAGGACCGACGCTCTTATACGCATGGGATTTTCCAAATATATTCCATCCACCACAAAGATAATTATTGCTCAGCGCGTGGCGTCCGTCATGGATGCTGACAAGATAATTATTCTTGACGGTGGCAAGATAATCGCCGAGGGACGGCACGACGAGCTGCTTCGCGAAAGTGACGTCTACCGCGAGATATACGAGCAGCAGACGGGAGGTAACAGGTAATGGCGAAGCAAAATAATATGCCAGGCAAACGCCCCCGCGCCAAAAAAGGCACGCTCGGACGTATCATAAGATCGGTATTTAAGGCTTACCCCATTCTCCTTCCCGTGGCTCTTTTGTGTATCGCGTTTTCGGCGACGGTGTCATCCATTCCCGCGATATTTATCGAAAAGGTCACCGCCTCCATCGAAAAGTGGGTGGCTTCGGGCGATTGGGCTTCCGCATCAAAGGAAATAATACCAGCAGTCATAACGCTTGCCTGCCTGTATGTCGTATCAATTCTCGCACTTTTTGCATACACACAGCTCATGGCGTATATCACCCAAGGATACCTTTACAAAATGCGCCGTGCTATGTTCAACAAGATGCAAAAGCTGCCCGTGCGCTATTTTGACACCCACAAGCACGGCGACATTATGAGTATCTATACGAATGATATCGACACTCTCCGTCAGCTGGTGTCCCAGACTCTCCCCACGGTGGTGCAATCCTCCGTCATTGTGCTGGTGGTATTCAGCATTATGATGTATTTCAGCCTGTGGATGACGCTGCTCGTTATATTTGGCGTTATCTGCATGATAATCGTTTCCAAGACGGTGGGCGGCGGCTCGGCAAAATACTTTATCCGTCAGCAAAAATCTATCGGTAAGGCGGAAGGCTTCATTCAAGAATCAATGAACGGTCAGAAGGTCATCAAGGTATTCTGCCACGAGGAAAAGAGCGAGGCGCAGTTCAAGGAGATAAACGACGCCCTCTTTGAGGACAGCTATCGCGCTCACGCTCGCGCCAACGCGCTTTTCCCCATCATCCTCAATATCGGTAATATCCTTTACGTTCTCGTCGCCATTCTCGGCGGGCTTTTGCTGACCATGAACGTCACAAACGTCAGCCTCTCGGGCATGGCACTTGGCGTAAGCATTATCGTCCCCTTCCTCAATATGACAAAGCAGTTTACGGGCAACGTAAATCAGGTGTCACAGCAGGTAAACTCCCTCGTTATGGCTCTTGCGGGAGCATCCCGTGTTTTTGAGCTTATGGACGAGGAGGTGGAAACAGACGACGGCTACGTTACCCTTGTAAACGCAATAATTTCGGAGGACGGAACAGTCACCGAAACAGCAGAGCATACGGGACAGTGGGCGTGGAAGCATCCCCACGGCGATGGCACGCTGACATACACCCCTCTTTGCGGCGACGTACGAATGGTGGGCGTTGACTTCGGCTACAACGAGGACAAGCAGATACTTCACGACGTATCCGTCTACGCCGAGCCGGGACAAAAGGTGGCTTTCGTCGGCGCGACGGGCGCGGGCAAGACCACGATAACCAATCTTATCAACAGATATTACGATATTGCCGACGGCAAGATACGCTACGACGGAATCAATATCAACAAGATAAAAAAGAGCGACCTGCGCCGCTCGTTGGGTATAGTTTTGCAAGAAACCAATCTCTTTACGGGTACTGTAATGGACAACATCCGCTACGGCAACCTTGACGCTACCGACGAGATGTGCATTGACGCGGCAAAATTGACGGGAGCTGACGATTTCATCACCCGCCTGCCCGACGGCTACAACACCCTGCTCACGGGCAACGGCGCAAATCTGTCGCAGGGTCAAAGACAGCTTATTGCTATCGCGCGCGCGGCAGTTGCCGATCCGCCCGTTATGATACTTGACGAGGCGACCTCCTCTATCGACACCCGTACCGAGGCTATCGTTCAGCGCGGCATGGACAAGCTGATGGAGGGCAGAACGGTATTCGTTATCGCACACCGTCTGTCCACCGTCCGCAACTCCGACGTCATCATGGTGCTTGACCACGGACGTATTATTGAGCGGGGCGATCACGATTCTCTCATCGAAAAGAAGGGCGTTTACTACCAGCTCTACACTGGCGCATTTGAGCTTGAATAACAGAAAAAACGGAGTCCGTTATGAAAGAAAAAATATTGAACGGAAAGACTTATCTTGGAATTGAGCTTGGCTCGACGCGCATTAAGGCGTGTCTTGTTGACGACAGCCTTGCCCCTATTGCCGCAGGCGGCTACGAGTGGGAAAACAAGCTTGAAAACGGGTATTGGACCTATGACATCTCGCTCGTACATTCGGGACTCCGCGCGGCGTTTGCCGATCTGCGCCGTAATGTTTACGAGCAGTACGGAGCAGAGCTTACCACTCTGGGCGCTATCGGCATTTCGGGCATGATGCACGGCTACCTCGCATTCGACAAGGACGATAATCTGCTCACCCCCTTCCGCACGTGGAGAAATACCACCACGGGGACGGCGGCGGCGGAGCTAACAGAGCTTTTTGGCTTCAATATTCCGCAGAGGTGGAGCATCGCCCATTTATATCAAGCGATTTTGAACGGCGAGGAGCATCTGCCGCGCATAGCACATATCACCACTCTTGCCGGATACGTCCACTATCTGCTTACGGGCAGAAGGGAGCTTGGCGTGGGTGACGCCTCGGGAATGTTCCCGACGGCAGGCGCGGACTACAATGGCGAGATGCTTGATAAATTCGATGATCTCATATCTGACAAGGGATATCCGTGGAAAATACGCGATATTCTGCCTAAGGTCCGCCTTTGCGGAGATTACGGTGCGCGCTTGACAGATGCGGGCGCAAAATTCCTTGACGAATCGGGCAAGCTGACGGCGGGAATATGCGTTTGCCCTCCCGAGGGTGACGGCGACACGGGCATGACAGCCACGGGCAGCGTGCGCAGGCGCACGGGTAACGTATCTGCGGGAACGTCGGTATTTTCCATGCTGGTGCTTGACAAGCCGCTTGGCGGCGTATACCCCGAAATTGACGTTATATCCACCCCCTCGGGCGACCCCGTTGCTATGGTCCACTGCAACAACGGCTGCTCCGAGCTTGATGCGTGGGTAAGGGTATTCGGCGAGTTTTCGGAGCTGCTCGGCAAGCCCGCCGACAAATCCGAGCTTTACAATACGCTTTATAACAACGCGCTGACCGCAGACGCCGATTGCGGCGGTGTCGTTGCCTACAACTATCTTGCAAGCGAGCCGGTTGCGGGCGTCGATGGCGGTGCGCCCATGTACCTCTGTCCGACGGACGGCAGACTGACTCTCGGCGGCTTTTTCCGCGCACAGCTATACTCCTCCGTCGCGGTGCTTCGCATAGGTATGAATATACTGTCGGAGAAGGAAAATATCACTGCCGATTCCTTCAACGCCCACGGCGGACTTTTCAAGGTTCGCGGCGTTGCACAGCAGGTGCTGGCAGATGCCTTGCGCGTTCCCGTTACAGTGTCCGAGGCTGCGGGCGAGGGCGGCGCGTGGGGTATGGCTCTGCTTGCGGCGTACTCAGTGACAGCAGGCGGTATGCCCCTTGAGGATTGGCTTGATCGGAGGGTGTTCGGAACGGTAAGCACAGAAACCCGAGTCCCCACTACCGACGGAATGAACGGATTTGATAAATATTTCGAGCGCTACGTGGCGGGTCTTGCCGCGCAAAGAGCGCTCTGACGGAGAAAAATGAGCATTCGAAATTCCTATACCCACACGAAGTACGCCTCCTACGTAGGCTACGTTACGCAGGCGATAATCAATAACTTCTCGCCTCTGCTTTTCGTGTATTTTTCAAGTAACTATTCCCTGCCGCTGTCGCAGATATCCGTAATAGTCGCACTGAATTTTGCTGTGCAGATAACCATGGATCTTATTGGCGCCGCCCTTATCGACAGGATAGGCTACCGCCCCTGCGTGGTATTCGCGCATCTGATGAGCGGCTTTGGGCTTGTAATGCTCGGCGTTTTGCCCAATACCCTGCCAAATCCTTACGTGGGAATAATAATTGCCACCGTCTGCTCCGCTATCGGCGGCGGCTTGCTGGAGGTAATTATAAGTCCCATAATCGAGGCGTGCCCGTTCAAAAACAAGCGAGCAGCCATGAGCTTGCTTCATTCATTTTATTGCTGGGGACACGTTTTCGTCGTTCTCGGAAGCACGGCGTTTTTCGTGCTTGTAGGTATCGACTCGTGGATATGGCTGGCTCTGGCATGGGCGGCAGTTCCCTTGCTCAACGCATTATATTTTGCCCTCGTGCCTATTCAGTCACTTAGCGGTGAAGCTCCCGACGGACAGCCGAAGCACGCGGGCGGATTTCTAAAGACTCGCATATTTTGGCTCTTTATGCTTCTTATGCTTTGCGCGGGCGCGTCCGAGCTTGCAATGTCACAGTGGGCGTCGGCGTTTGCGGAAAAGGGGCTCGGCGTTTCGAAAACCGTCGGAGATCTTGCGGGTCCCTGCATGTTTGCAATACTTATGGGAATCGCGCGCGTGCTTTACGCCAAAATATCCGAAAGGCTGGGCGCGACTCGCTATATGTGCCTGTGCTGCGGACTGTGCGTTGTCGGTTATCTCTTGGCGGCACTATCCCCATACCCCGCACTTGGACTCGTGGGTTGCGGGCTGTGCGGATACGCTGTCGGTGCTATGTGGCCCGGGACTTACTCCATGGCGGCACAAAAATGCTGTGGCGGCACTGCCCTCTTTGCTCTCCTCGCGCTCGCAGGTGACATGGGATGCTCGCTCGGCCCATCCGTTATCGGCGTCGTTGCCGATATGAACGGCGGCAGGCTCCAGCTCGGTATGCTCGTATCGACCGTTTTTCCGATCATCCTCGCCCTTGGTGTGCTGGCTCTGGAAAGAGGACGGATTAGCGGCGTACATAAATCAAGCAACAAATAAAATCAAAAATACGGCGACCGTACCGATATGGCAAGGTCGCCGTGTAAATTTACAATTATTCGGTTGCAAAGTTTGTGAAATATCCTTGGACCAGCACCACGGGCGTTCCCCTGTCGCCGCTTCCGCTGACAAGGTCGCACAGCGAGCCGACAAGATCGGAAAGTCGGCGGGGTGTCGTTCCCTGCGACTGCATATTTCCTCTGAGGTCGCCGTCCTTTTTGCGTATCTGCTCTCTCATAGCCTCTGCTAGCGCGTCGCCCGACAGGTCCTTAAAGTCGTTATCTGCAAAGTATTTCATTTTCAGTTCATTTGGCGTTCCCGAAAGCCTTGACGTGTGCGCGGGGGAAACCACGGGATCGGCAAGCTCCCAGATACCGCCGATGGGGTCCTTGAATCCGCCGTCGCCGTACACCATGACCTCGATGCTCTTGCCCGTCTTTTCCTTGAGGGATGCATAAAGGCGCGCAACGAAATCCTCCGTATCGCGGGGGAACAGCTTAACCTTGTCGTCGGTCGCCTTGTTAGAGCCAAGCAGACCGTATTCGCGATTGTAGCCGCTGCCGTTGACGGGAGCGGAAAGAATGTCCTCAAGATTGTAAACGCGCTCCGCGCCCGCAGCGGTCAGCAGCTTCTTGGTGCGCTTACGGGTATGAATATCACAGCCCAGCACGTTCTTGGTGTATTTGAGAATATAGGTGGGATCGTTGGAGAACAGTATCTCGATGTTGGGGTTGAAGGACTTGTAATACTCGATATAGTCCACACCCGTAAAGCGGTGAACGGTGGTCTCCTTCGGGAATATCGCGCGGAACTCCGCCTCGGTGAAGCTGTCGGTGTAGGGGTTTACTCCCGCCTCGTCGAACACGTCGCGCTCGACCAGCAGATTGCCCACCTCGTCTGAGGGGTAGGAAAGCTGAACGTACAGCTTCTTGCAGCTCATGGCAATAGCCTTGAGCAGAATGGAAAAGCGGTTGCGGGACAGGATGGGGAAAACGATACCCATATCCTCGCCGCCAAGCTTTGCGCGGATGTCCTCCGCCATCTGCTCGCAGGTCGCGTAGTTGCCCTGAGTTCTTGCGACCACCGCCTCGGTAACTCCGACTATATCACCGTCATTGAGGGTAAAGCCTTCCTTTTCGGACGCATTTACGATATTTTCACTGATAAGCTCGACTACGTTGTCGCCCTCCTTGAATATGGGCATGATAACGCCGCGAGCGGTAACGCCTGTGTAACGCATATTAATACCTTCCTTGTATTGAAAATTTGAATTCAAAATTTATTCTTGACAACCCTTGCCGTATCTATTATAATATATTCGTGGCTATAAGTCAAATTGATATTTTTTATATCGGAGATAAGTTAAAGTTATGGACATTCAGCTTGAACAGTTTAAAATTTTCGAAGCAGTAGCGCGATGCGGCAGCTTTTCGGCGGCGGCGGAGGAGCTATTCGTTACCCAACCCGCGGTAAGTCAGTCAATAAAGCAGCTTGAGGGGAGGCTGGAAACCAAGCTGTTCGTGCGCGGGCAGAGGGGGGCTGCGCTCACGGAGGCAGGGCAGGATCTTTACGCCTATGTCAGCGAGGCTATGCGCCTACTTGAAAACGGAGAAAATCATATAAATCAGCTCAAAACGCTACACCACGGACTTTTGCGTATCGGCGCGTCGGACACGCTGTGCAACCATTATTTGTTACCTTATTTAAAGCAGTTTCAGGAAAAATATCCTCGAGTTAAATTGCGCGTAACAAACAGGACCTCGCGGGAAACGGTAGAGCTTTTGCGCAACGGCAAGGTAGATATAGGCTTTGTCAATACGCCCTGCACGCCCGACGGAGCTATTGAGGTGCGGGAGCTTTTGCCTCTGCACGACATATTCGTGTATAATCCGAAGCTGATCGAGCTGCCGAGAACAGCCGAGGGTAAGGTGGAGCTTTCCCGAGTCACGCTGATGATGCTGGAAAAGGAGGCGGCAACCCGAACTTACGTGGCGGACGAGTACGAAAAGAGGGGGATCCCCCTCTCACCGCAGATAGAGCTGGGAAGCCACGACCTGCTCTTGTCCTTTGCTATGAGCGGTATCGGCGTCGCAGCGGTAGTTCGGGAATATTCGCGGCACATGTTGGAATCGGGAGTATTGGAGGAGATAGATTCTCTCCCCGCCCTGCCGCCGCGCGCTATGGCGCTGGTGACCAGTAAAAAAACTCCGCTGACAGCCGCAGCGAGAGAGTTTATTAAAATGCTGGGACACCTTAACAAATGAGAATATACATTCCCCGCCCCGCTATAATATTAGAATATTAAAAAATCTACTGTACAAAACCGAAAAGGTATGCTATAATTAAAGTAGGTTAGTGTATCTTTCGGCAAATCGCGCCGAAAATCGCTGAAAATCGGCAAAATCCAACGACAAAGAGGGCAAAAATGAGCCAATACGAGAAAAATAACAACGGATACAATAAAAAATTCAACCGCGGCAAGAGCCGCGGCGTTGCAAAGCACGCAATAGACAGCAATAGCAAAAAGCTGTATTCCGACGACAGATACGCACCGTTCAACACGGCAGACGCAGAGGGCGAGGACAACGGTCTTGTTGTCGGACGCAACGCTGTGCGCGAGTTGCTGCGCTCGGGACGCACTGTTGACAAAATCCTTGTCCGCAGAGGTGACCGCGAGGGCTCTATCGTCGTTATCGTCGCCGAGGCTGTGGAAATGGGAATTCCCGTGGTCGAGGTGGATAAAAGCAAGCTTGACGAAATGTCGGGAGGTGCCGTGCATCAGGGCGTTATAGCCATGGCGGCGCAAAAGGAATACTGCGAGATCGAGGACATCCTTAAAATCGCGGAGGAGCGCGGTGAGCCTCCTCTTATCGCTATTGCGGACGGCATAACAGACCCGCACAATCTCGGCGCGCTCATTCGCTGCGCGGAGGGGGTGGGCGCTCACGGACTCATCATTCCCCGTCGCCGCGCCGTAGGGCTTACCTATCAGGTCGCAAAGGCTTCGGCGGGCGCTATCGAGCATCTTGCTATCGCAAAGGTATCAAACATCGCCGCCACCGTTACAAAACTTCAGGAGGCGGGTGTTTGGGTGTACGCCGCAGAGGCAGGCGGCGCTCCCTACTACAAGACCAACTTCAAGGGTGCGTGTGCGCTTGTATTCGGAAGCGAGGGGGACGGAGTTTCCCGTATAGTAAAGGAAAAATGCGACGGTATTGTTTCCATTCCCATGTACGGAAAGGTCAATTCCTTCAACGTATCCACCGCCGCGGCAGTTATACTTGCAGAGGCAAGCAAGCAGCATAAAGAGGTTTAATTCCCGTTAAATTTTCCCATAGGCAAAAGAGAATAAGGAGGAAAACACGGTGCAGGACAATAAACATAACGTAGGCGGTGAATCCATGGACGAGCTTATCGCGCGACTTCGCGAGCAAGCCGCCGCTCCCGCCGAGGACACCACTCCCACCGCCGACAGCGCGGCAGACCGCGCGGCTGACAACGGCGACGACGAGCTGAGAAGACTGTTGCTCGGTCAGCTTGAAAACAAAGGCAATTACGAGCGCTCTGCCGAGTCCGAAATAACGGAGTCGGCGTTCTCCCTTGATGAATTTGAGGACGAGGAGGACGAGTCTGAATCGGTAGATGCCGAACCCGAGAACGAGGTTGAGGCAGAGAATGAGAGCGAGAGCGAGATAGAGGACGAGGTTTATGACGAGTCGGAGTTGGCTGACGAAATAGAGAAGATCGCCGATTTGGCGGACATTTCCGACACCTCTGCAGAAATATACGACGATATCAGCGGTCCGGACGTTATTGACGAGGATTTTGACGAGGATACCGACGAGGCTATTTACGAGGACGAGGAGATCGAAGAATACTTTGACGAGGAGCTCGACGAAATAGCCGACATTGAGGTTGAAAACGACACTGACGAGGATATAAACGAGGATATTCAGGACGAAAACGTCGAGAACGAAGCCTTCGACGAGGACGAGCCGGAGGAGGACTACGTTCCCCTTGTAGCGTATGAGCCCGCCAACGAGGAAATCGCCCCCGATATAGACGAGGACGAGATCACGGACGAAGCACAGATAGCCATTGATATATCTGCGACAGAAGCGGACGGCGACGAGTCAGAGGACGCAGACACCTCACTTCACGTTCCGCCGAGCATTACGTCCGACGGTATTGCCGCATCTATCGACTCCGCCATCAACGGCATTACCCCCGACGAGGTGCTTATCAACGTTATCGCAGATCAGGTAGACGAAAAGACTCGCGCGAAGCTGCTGGGCATTGAGCTGCCTGTCGCTGACGCTGTCGACGGAGATGATACGTGGGAGCAGTCGGACGACACCGACGATTCCCCTGACGATATCAGCGAATACGACGACGAGCCACTCCCCGAGGGCTGGCAGGACGACGACGGCTTGCTTGCCGACGGTAAGGACGTGGAGATAGACCCCGAAATTCCCGTAAGCGACCCCTTGCAGATGGGCTTTGACAACGAGAGCGCCAGCCCCGCCTCCGATCAATCAGCAGAAGGCGGCCTTCCCGATCCCGATGTTGAAATGCTTTTGCGGCTGGGATACGAGCAGTCCCTCAGACACATGATAGGCGACAGCAAGATCGAGGAAATAAAACAAGAAAAGTTAGACCGTGAATCGGTGCATGAGAGCGACAGAAAGCCATTTGGATACCGAGGCTGTGAATACAGCGGCAAAGATATGACGGCGGATACTCAAAGGGCTTACGACCGCGACCGCTCGTTTATCCTTGCACGCCTTTTTACCACCGCAGTCTTTGCTTTGCTTTTGCTGTTGCTTGCAGAGCTTCCTCTTATCGCCGACGTGGACAGAGGACTTTGGAGCAAGATATCCGGCTTTGTCGGCTCGTTTGCTTACCCGCTGACGGAGATGCTTCTCCTGCTTGCGGCGGCAGCACCCTCTATGCTTCATCTGTTCTATGGAATCAAGGGCGCGTTGCGTCTTGAGCCGAACCTCTATTCCGTCCCCGCCATCTCGGTGGTAGTAGCACTTGCAAACGGCGCAGGCTATTTGTTCCGTCGCGGCGGCGATATTCCCGCGTTCTTTGGCGGTGCGGCTTTGATTATACTGCTTATTGCAACGGTAGCCGATCTGTGCGCTCACAGCTCCGAGAAGCTTGCCTTCTCCGTTGCTTCCTCGGGAAAGGAAAAATTCCTTTTGGCTGACGGTACGTATTCCGAATCCGAGAACGGAGCGGACGTGCAGAGCTGCTACAGCGTGCGCCGCACTCGGGATATCAGCAGTTATTTTGCGCGCACGGCAAAATACGCACGTGTACACTCTTTCTTGAACTATATCACTCCCATATCCATAGCGCTTTCGCTGATACTCGGCGGCGTATGGTTTATCGTGGGCGGTGGCGGACTCACCTCTGCCCTTCGTGCCGCAGCAACCGCGTATTTCCTTATCACACCCGGATTTTTCGCGCTCGGAGCTACACTGCCCTTGTGGCTGTCGAACAGAATGATCAACCGTCGAGGATGCGCTGTTATCGGCTCGGCGGCACCCGACGATTATACCGCAAGCACCCGCTTCGGCAAGGGAAAGAAAATATTCTTTGCCGACGGTGACGTGCTGTCTGCCGCCTATATCAAGCGCATCAGCCTGCGCGGCGACCGCGACTCGGAGCATTACGTAAAGCTCGCAAATAAGCTTTTCTACACTCTGGGTGGGGTTTTGGCATCGGAAGGTCAGAGCACTGACGAGCCGCCCACCTCCGACGGCGTTCATATTGAGATTGCCGAATCCCGCGAGCATTATCTCAAGCTTTATATGATAGACGGCGACGAGACCGTCGAGGTCGTTATGGGTAGCTACGACAAGCTTACCCGCAGCGGCATAAAGCTCCCCAACGAAAACATGGAGCGCATATACAACGACGACAAGCGCGACAGACTGGTGGTTTACCTCGCGTTTGACGGACAGTTCCGCTTGGCTTACTCAATTCAGTACAAGCTATCCTCCAAATTCCGCCACGCGGCGAAGCGACTGGTGGGGCTTGGCTTCGTTCCGTCCATTGAAACCTTCGATCCCATGATAACCCCTCAAATGCTTGCCGAGCTGAGAGTGTCGGAGGCTATTGGCGGCGAGCTTGCCATTTGCCGCGCCGACCATTTTGACAGCGCGCGTCCCAAGCGCAGCTGCGGCGTTGTGGCTACGGGCAACAGCTTTAACCTTTACTATCCCCTCGTTGCCTGCGAGCGTATGCGCCGAGCTTACAGCCAATCTAAGCTGCTGTCCCTCATCCTGCTCGTTGCGGGTGTCGGGGCTATGGTAGCGGTTATCGCAACGGGAGTGCTTGTATTCCTGCGCCCTTGGATGACGATTTTGTGGCAGATAATGTTCGGCGGAGTATTTACCGCCCTTGCCGCCTACGGAATCAATAAGCTTACTCTTTCCATGACCTCCGGCACTAAGACCAAGCGCAAAAGCTCACCGCTCCAAAAGCAGGAAAAGCCCCAAAAAGCAAAAACAATGAAAGCGCCCGCAGCAAAGGAAAACGGCGCAAAGGAAAACGCAAATGAACAGTAACCAAAAAAGAATGCTTCTTACCTCCGTTTCAAAGCCGGGCAGATATGCGGGCGGCGAATACGGACAAATAATAAAGGACAAGGCCGACGTAAAGGCTCGCTTTGCCTTCTGCTTCCCCGACTCCTACGAAATAGGCATGTCAAATCTCGGAATGCGCATACTCTACCACTGCCTCAACCTCCACCCCGACATCTGGTGTGAGCGTGTGTACGCGCCTTGGGTGGATATGCAGGACAAGATGCGCGAGCTTAACATTCCCCTTTCTGCGCTTGAAAGCGGCGACGCTCTCGGAGAATTTGATTTTGTCGGATTTTCTCTCCAGTACGAAATGTGCTACACCACCGTACTGAATATGCTTGACCTTGCCAAGATCCCTTTGCTCTCAAAGGACAGAGGCGAGGACTGCCCGCTGGTTATCGGCGGCGGGCCTTGCGTTTACAATCCCGAGCCTGTTGCCGATTTCTTTGACCTTTTCAATATTGGAGAGGGCGAGGAGATGCTGCCCGAGATAGTTCGTCTGTATATCAAAATGAAGGACGATGGCACTTACACCCGCGCGGCGTTTCTCCACGAGGCGGCAAGGACCATCCCCGGTGTATACGTCCCCTCTCTGTTTGACGTCAGCTACAACGCCGATGGCACTGTTGCGGCTTACACCCCCGTGTACGACGACATTCCCACCCGCGTTGTAAAGCGAATAGTTACTGACATGGACAAAGCCCCCTTTCCCGACAAGGTGGTTATGCCTTATATCGAAACGGTGCAGGACCGCATAACCGTAGAGACAGCGCGCGGCTGTATACGCGGCTGTCGCTTCTGCCAGGCGGGAATGGTCTACCGTCCCGTCAGAGAAAAATCGGCTGACGTTATCGACTGTCAGGCAAGGAATATTTTTGAATCGTCCGGGTACGAGGAGCTGTCGCTATCCTCTCTTTCCATCAGCGATTACACCGATATTGACAGCCTTACAGACAAGCTTTTGGCTTGGACCGACAAGAACATGGTAAGTCTCAATCTGCCCTCTCTGCGCGCAGACAGCTTCACAAAGGAGCTGATGGACAAGGTCGCCTCTGTGCGTTCCTCCTCGCTGACCTTTGCACCCGAGGCGGGAACGCAACGTATGCGCGACGTCATCAATAAAAATCTTTATGAGGACGACCTTATGCGCGCCGTCAACGTAGCATTTTCGGCAGGCAAAAATCAGGTCAAGCTCTACTTTATGCAGGGACTCCCCACCGAGACCGACGAGGATCTGCGCGGTATTCCCGAGCTGGCTCACCGCGTGGTCAATGCTTATTATCAGAGTCCCAATCGCAACAAGACAAAGCAGCCACAGGTAACTATCAGCGTGTCCCCCTTTATACCCAAGCCATTTACCCCCTTCCAGTGGGAGCGCCAGGACACGATGGAGGAGATGCGCCGCAAGCAGGAATTCGTTGGCGAATG
The DNA here is from genome assembly GCA_015065065.1 of Oscillospiraceae bacterium. Lineage (GTDB taxonomy): Bacteria > Bacillota > Clostridia > Oscillospirales > CAG-272 > CAMEON01. The sequence continues at coordinate 8,235 of SVQX01000011.1, read as the reverse complement.
CAACACCGACCGAAAGGTGCGCTACACTCACCACGACCCCGAGGTCTGCCATATTGAGGGCGTGCTTGCGCGAGGCGACAGACGTCTTGGCGCGGCGCTGCTTGAGGCTTGCCGTCGCGGCTTTAAATTTGATGCTTGGACGGAATTTTTTGATTATTCAAAATGGATGACTCTGTTCGCGGATACGGGAATCGACCCCGCGTTTTACGCAAATCGCGAGTGGGGACTTGACGAGGTATTGCCGTGGGACGTTATCGACTGCGGCGTAAGCAAGGAATTCTTAAAGCGCGAGCGTGCGCGTGCTTACGAATCCACTACCACGCCCAACTGCCGCGAAAAATGCTCCGGCTGTGGCGCAAATAAGCTTGGAGGTGAACGGTCATGCTGTCCGAAAAAGTAATGAAGCGCGGGCGTATTTCCAAGTTTGACCGCCCCCTGCTCTCCGAGCCCCTCACCGTCCGCGTGGTGTTTGAAAAGCGCGGAAATCTGCAATTTTTCTCCCACCTCGACCTTCAGCGCACATGGCAGAAGGTACTTGTACGCGCCTCCATTCCCATGTGGTACACCAAGGGCTTTAACCCCCACAGCAAGATAGTTTTCGGTATTCCCCTGCCCGTCGGCTCGGAGAGTGCTTGCGAGATGGTGGATTTGAGGATAGACCGACTTATCCGCACCGACGAGATAAAAAACCAGCTCAACGCCGAGCTTACTGATGAAATGCAGGTCAAGGATGTATACGTCCCCACCACAAAATACTCTGACGTTGCCTTCGCGGAATATGAAATAATGCTTGGTACGCAAGCGGCAGAGAGTGCCGAGGGAGCTTTGGAGCTTACCGACAAAATAAACGATATGTTTGAGCGTGGCGCCGAGCCCATTATCATGACCAAGCGGTCAAAATCGGGAGACAAGGAAATTGATATACTGACTCTCATACGCAGCGTAAGCGCATCGGTTGCCGACGGCGGCGTGATAAAAATACGCGCCGTTATCGCCGCGGGAAGCAGTGAAAATCTCAACCCCGAATACATTATTTCCGCTTTGCGCCAAAGGCTTGGCATCCTCCCCGAGGGTGCGCCATTTGATCGCGAGTGGTACACCGTCCTCCGCCTTTGCTACTTCAAGGCTGACGGAAACGTTTTCAAATAATTGAAGTCGGGCTGTCTTACTGTATTGATGCAACATTTTATTCTTTTTTAGATATTATTTTATGTTAATTCTGTATCGACAGAAGTAACCAAGATCGAATTAAGGGAGAAAACCCACGGTTTTCTCCCTTAATAAACCCTCATTCCTAAACGCGCCGCCTTGCCGCAAGTGTGCGGGCAAGACGTGATCGCGCGCCAAGATTGCTGCATACCCATCTCGCCAAGTTCCCGTCGGAGCGACGGAAACTTGGTCAGTAAGAATACGCCTTGGACGGAAAGTATTTTTGTAGCCTTTTAAAAATCAAAAATTAAATTTATCGAGAAAATTTCAAAGCTCTTTCGGCGTTGATCTCCTAATACCCCCCACATCAGTCGTGTCTGATTTCTCCTTGCGACCTATCGGTAATGATTTATAAAAGTGTTTGTGTGATGGCTTGCTACTCACGAACCAAACCTCAAGGTGGGTGGGATTCCAAAGGGAGGAATTGAGGAGTGAAATTTCAATTTTGTAAAAATTGAAATCACGACTCATCCTCCCAACCGTTGGTCTCCTTTTGGTTACTTTTCGGAGAAGCGAAAAGTAACACAATACTACATTAATTTTTATCACGATGCCGTGGCTGTTCCGAGGGTACTGTAATTTTTATAGCTTCCTCCCGTCAGCACGCCGTCAACGTCATCTCCGTCGTATTCCCCGCCGTAGACCACGGTATAGGTGTCGCCCTTCTTTACGTCGGGCGAGCTGAATACCACGGAGGATATTGCCTTGGGCAATTTATACGCCGCCAGCACCTTGCCGTCGCTGTCAAGCACTCCGATAATATTACCTGCGGCAAGGGAGGAGCGCATATTGCCGAATATTACTCCCTGCCCGTCACCCGTAGCTGACTGCGCCATTCCGCTACTACCCACGGCAAGCAACGTGCCGCCCGATATCACAAAGGTATCCGTCCGTGCGTCGCCGTAGTCGATAGCGCCGTTTCCGCCGTTTGTCGGACCGTATACTATCACGACGCCGCCCGTCATATAAACGCATCCGTTGGAATCGAGTCCGTCGCCCTCTGCGTTGAGAACGATATATCCGCCGTTGATATAAAGGGTGGGCGATATCTCGCTCTCTGACGGACCGTAGCTGTCGGAATATCCCCAGCCGCCCATCTGCGTGCCGCCGTTGGCATTGGTTCCGTCGTCGGAGGCGGTCACGCGCAAAACTCCATCGTTTACAGTTATGACCTGCGCTTCAACGCCCTCATAGCTTTTGGCTATTTCTATAATTCCGTTGTTTACCGTCAAGCGGTTGTCCGCATGAACGCCGTCGTCTGCGGCAGAAATATATATTTCGCCGCCGTCTATTTTGACCTCATCATCCGAGTGTATTCCGTCGTCTGCGGACTCAATACTGATGCTACCTCCGCTGACGGTAAGCGTTGACACCGCCTTGAGCCCCTTTGCGCTAATGGTAGACTTGTTGGAGTTCCCTTCTTCCATTCCACCTCCAAAGCCGCCGCCCATTCCGCCGCCGAAGCCGCCGGGAGGCATACCGCCCATTCCGCGTAAGGCTTCAAATGCAGTACCGCTGCCGTCTGTCAGTGCGGCGCTTTCGGTGGAGCTGTCGGCGTCACGGGTTTGAATGACCAGCTTTCCCGCCGTCACGTCAAGAGTTGACGAGCTACTGATGCCGTCACCCGCACAGCTTATATAAAAGTCAGTCCCGACAAGGGAAACAATGCCCTTGCCCGAATCGGTATTGGCGCTTTTTACGCCGTCAGCACCCGCGCTGACGTACACCTCGCCGCCCTCGGCAGTAATGGAATCGTTGCCGCGAATGCCCACTCCGACGCTCTCCACTATCACCTTACCGCTACATATTTCAAGATCGTCCTTTGTGTTGATGCCCTTGTCGGCGTTGCCGTAGACGTAAAGCGTGCCCTCGCCGTCCAAGGTCAGATCCTCGCAGGAATATATGCAGGCGTTGGGATATACTTCGCCCTCGGTCTGCTCCTCGTCGGGAACGACGTAATCAGCTCCGTCAGACAGTATATTTACCGAGTCCTGCGCCGTGAATATTACAAGCTTTTTGGGCAGACTTTTTACGAATATCGCGGGAGAATCGGACGAGCGGATATCCGCGCCGTTCAGCACCAGCAGTATTTTTGATTCGTCCGCCGTATCGACAGTTACTTTGCCGTCAAGGCTACCCGTAAGGATATACGTCCCTGCCGCCGCGAGTCGCAGCTCGCCGTCCGCAAAGGACGCGCCGTCGCCGTCAATTTCGGCGCTGTCGCCCGACAAGGTTATCATTGTTTCTCTGCCCGTGGGCGTATAGCTTCCGACAGTGGCGCTTTGCGTTTCGGGGACCGTTGGCATATCCGCCGCAGTAAGGTTGTCCCGAACATCGCCGCTCTCAATCACTGCCTCACCGCCCGCTATTGTGGTTTCGTCACCGTCACTGCCGCCGCAGGAGGCAAGCAGTGCCGTCACAAGAAGAACGCACGCGGCTTTTATCACTATGGAATACTTCATTTCGACTCCTTTAAGATTAAAAATTATGGTTTGTCGGTTGAAAAATCCGTTTATATAAAAATTATACCCCGAAAATGTGTCAAAAGCGTACCCACTCGCTGTTGTTTTTGTGAAAAATATTTGAACAAATATAAATTTATTTTAACTCGGAGATCACTATGGAAAAAAATCTTGTTCTCGTTGCCACCTGTATGTTCGGACTTGAAAAGCTGCTTGGAGAGGAGATCGACGCTCTCGGACTCCGGCGCATCGAAACCATTGACGGACGAGTCAGCTTTTTCGGCGACGAGTCGGACATCGCACGCGCCAACATAAATTTGCGCCTTGCAGAAAGGGTTTTCGTAAGTCTTGGCAGCTTTGAAGCCAAGAGCTTTGCCCAGCTTTTCGACGGCACTCGCGACCTGCCTTGGGAGGATTGGATAGAGGAAACGGACGCTTTTCCCGTCAAGGGACATTCCATCAAAAGCGGACTTACCTCTATTCCCGACTGTCAGAGCATTGTCAAAAAGGCGGTGGTGGAGCGGCTTCGCTCAAAATACGGCGTGTCGTGGTTTGAGGAAAGCGGTGCGAAGTATCAGATAGAGTTCTTTATTTTCAAGGACGTAGCGACCCTGATGATAGACACGTCAGGAACGGCGCTCCACAAGCGCGGATACCGCCCCGTCGCGGGCGCTGCGCCCTTGCGAGAGACGCTTGCCGCGGCGCTGGTGCTTACCTCCCGTCCGCGCGAGGACGTGCTTTTGTGGGACCCCTTCTGCGGCACGGCTACTATCCCCATTGAGGCGGCAATGATCGCCTCGGGACGCGCTCCCGGACTTAATCGCTCCTTTTCAGGCGAGCATTTTGCGCGACTTTCATCTTCCCTGTGGACAGAGGCAAGGTCAGAAGCGGAGGCGAAAATTCGCCGTGATTGTAAATTTGAGGCTTTTGCCTCCGATATTGACGGCGGAGTTCTTGAGCTTGCACGGGAAAACGCCCGACGGGCGGGCGTTGCTAGCCATATAAAAATATTCCGCGCCGACGCGCTTTCTATCAACAAAAGGGCGACGGGCGACGAGAGCCGCCGCGGTACCGTTATCTGTAATCCCCCCTACGGCGAGCGCATGGGTGAGCGAAGCGAGGCGGAGGCACTCTATCGAAAAATGGGCGCTCCCTTCCGCGCTCTCTACCCTTGGCAGATATATATTCTCACCTCCTCCGAAAGCTTTCAACGCCTATACGGCGCTCGCGCAGACAAAACCAAACGCCTATACAACGGCATGATACCGTGTACGCTATATCAATATTTCAAGCCGCAGAGGTAGGAAATACATGTGGGATCATGCCTGCTTGGTTATTATATGGGGCTCTGCCCCAACCCCCGCAAACTTTCTTGAAAGAAAGTTTGATCAAAGAACTTTGCTGACAAATTTTCTTGTTCAGATTTGTTTACATGGTTACAGCCAAAGACATCTCTATAATCCCTGTGGGTCCCTTAACCACTCGGTTATTTGTTATTTATTCTTATTCTTTATTATTCAAGCCATCCGTGCGTTTTCGTCAAGTTGCACAATACCCGAAAATTCCCTCTTTTTCCGCGTTTTTTCGGGTTTAAAATGTTATATTTTTGTCAAGCGGCATATAAAGAAAACGCCGCTTGACTTTTCTCTTTTTTCGCCAATTTTGCTTTTTTCAATCACAGCATAGAATTTTTCGGCCCAAGGCTCGCCTTCGCCCGCTTTCCTTTTCGACAGATTTTAGTTTATTAGCAAGGTTTTTTGTTATTTTTTTATCATAAATTTTGATAAAATTTTATCATTTTTTAGCATTTTGAAAAAAGCGGCTCAAAAGGCGGGAAAAAGTTTGTAAGGTTTTTCGGACAAAAATTTTGTGTAACCTCTTGAAAAATATTCGTCATTTTGTTATAATACAAGGTGAATAGATTTACCTTCTATTAAAAATATCATCGGGAGGTCAAAAACTCAATGAAAATACTGGTCGTAAACGCCGGTAGCTCGTCCCTCAAATATCAGCTCTTTGATATGGACACGAACACAGTGCTGGCAAAAGGTCTGTGCGAAAAGATCGGTCTGTCGGGTGCTATCACTCACAAGCGCCCCGGTAAGCCCAACTACTCCACCGACTATGCAATGCCTACCCACAACGAGGCTATCGCCCTCGTCCTCAAGCTCCTTACCGACGCGGAGCTTGGCGTCATCGAAAGCGTTGACGAGATCACCGCAGTCGGACACCGCTTTGCACACGGCGGAAAGTTCACAGGCCCGCAGATGCTGGGCGAGGAGGAGATGAACTACATCGAATCCATCATTCCAATCAACCCCCTGCACGGCCCTCCCGCCATCAAGGGCGTATGCGCTTGCCACGCATCTATGCCGAACACCCCTCAGGTCGGTGTATTTGACACCTCCTTCTACGCAACTCTCGGAGAGGAGGCATACATGTATGCTACTCCCTACGAGTGGTACGAAAAATACGGTGTTCGCCGCTACGGCTTCCACGGCACGTCACACAGATACGTTTCCCAAAAGGCTGCCGAGCTTGTAGGCAAGCCCTACGATCAGCTCAAGATCGTTTCCTGCCATATCGGAAGCGGCTCCTCCATTACTGCTATCGACGGCGGCAAGGCAGTTGACACCTCTATGGGCTTCACTCCCCTTGAAGGTCTGCCTATGGGTACTCGCTGCGGCTGCATCGACCCCTCTATCGTTACTTACGTTATGAAGCAGACGGGCATGACTCCCGACGAGATGGACAACGAGATGAACAAGAAGTCCGGTCTTCTCGGCGTCAGCGGCGTTTCCAACGACGCACGTGACGTTTGGGCGGCTGCAAAGGAGGGCAACAAGCGCGCTCGCCTTGCTATCGACCTCATGTGCCGCTCCGCCAAGAAGATCATCGGCTCTTACGTTGCAGAGATGAACGGCATGGACGTGCTAATCTTCACCGCGGGTCTTGGCGAGAACGACCGCGCGGCACGTCAGCTTATTGCTGAGAACATGGAATATCTCGGCGTAACCTTCGACAACGAAAAGAACCTCTCCATTCCCTCGGGCGTGGCAGGCGAGATCTCGGCTGACGGCTCCAAGGTAAAGGTTCTCGTAATTCCCACCGACGAGGAATTTATGATCGCTTGCGACACCGCGTCGCTCCTTAAATGATTTCCTGCCCAAGGGCTTGAAATAAAGAAAGAAATAAAATTGAAAGGAAATAAAGATTATGGCACAGTCACCGTACGAAATCAAAAAAGAGATCTGTGAGATCGGTAAGAGAATCTACGATCACGGCTTCGTTGCCGCAAACGACGGCAATATCTCCGTTAAGGTCGGACCTAACGAATTCTACTGCACTCCCACAGGCGTATCCAAGGGCTTTATGACCCCTGACATGATCATCAAGATCGACGCAAACGGAAACAAGATCGAGGGTAGACTCAATCCCTCCTCCGAGATCAAGATGCACATGAGAGTTTATCAGGAGCGTCCCGACGCAGGCGCTGTCGTTCACGCTCATCCCCCCGTTGCTACCGCTTTCACCGTTGCAGGTGTTGAGATGGATCAGTACATCCTCCCCGAGGCTATTCTGACTATCGGTAACGTTCCTACCTGTGATTACGGTACTCCCTCTACCATGGAGATTCCGGACTCTCTCATGCCCTACATTCAGAAGCATGACGCTTTCCTTCTTAAGAACCACGGCGCGCTGACCGTAGGTAACACCCTGCTCCGCGCTTGCTTCACAATGGAGGAGGTTGAATTCAACGCAAAGATCAACCTTTACGCACGTCAGATCGGTGCAGGTCTTAACAGCCGCATCGACGAGATCCCCTGCGCAGAGCTTGAGAAGCTTATGGAGCTTCGCAAAAAGATGGGACTTCCCGGAAAGCATCCCGGATGCAAGACCTGCCCCAATCTCGGTACACCCAACTGCCGTTGCAAGGATAACGCTCCTGCAGGTCACACCTGCACCTGCGGCAATCATGCAGCTCCCGCTGACAACGACCTGGTAGCTGAAATTACCAAGAAGGTCCTTGCAGCTCTCGGCAAGTAATCTCTACCGCTCTAAATTCAGGTAGGTGATAACATGGCTGTTAATTTGACCGAAGCGCAGGTCGCAGAGGTAGTGGCAAAGGTCGTAAAAGAGCTGGTCACCTCCGCGCCCGTCGCAAAGACAGGCTGGGATTCCACCCAGTACAACGGTCGCCGTCTTGTTGGTATCTACGATAAGATGGAGGACGCCATCGCCGCCGCCGAAAAAGGATACAAGGCTATCCGCTCAATGACAGTCGCCGAGCGGGAAAAGCTGATCACCTCCATTCGCGAATACTGTCGCGCGGAGGCTGACGTAATGGCGGCTCTGGGCGTCGCGGAAACCAAAATGGGACGTGTCGACCACAAAATCGCAAAGCACAAGCTGGTTGCGGACAAAACACCCGGAACGGAGGATATCGTTGCCGAGGCAAAGACCGGTGACTGCGGTCTTACCCTGACCGAGCGCGCACCCTTCGGCGTGGTTGGAGCTATCACTCCCTCCACCAACCCCTCCGAAACAGTTATCTGCAACAGCA
>SVQX01000054.1 GCA_015065065.1 Oscillospiraceae bacterium | reverse complement strand
TGGTATCGATTGCGTGGCTATGTGCGTAAACGACGTTATCTGCTGCGGAGCAAAGCCGCTGTTTTTCCTGGACTATATCGCCTGCGGCAAGAACGTGCCCGAGCGTATTGCGGATATCGTTGCAGGCGTTGCAGAGGGCTGTGTTCAGTCTGGCGCGGCACTTATCGGTGGCGAAACTGCAGAGATGCCCGGATTTTACCCCGAGAACGAGTATGATCTTGCAGGTTTTGCAGTCGGTATAGTGGACAAGTCCAAGGTGGTGGATAACTCCAAGATAGGTGAGGGTGACGTGATTATCGCGCTTCCGTCAAGCGGTGTTCACTCCAACGGATTTTCCTTGGTGCGCAAGGTCTTTGACGTTGAAAACATAGCCGATGAATTAAAGCAGCCCTGCGCTGAGCTTGACGGTAAGTCGATAGCCGAAACGCTACTTACGCCCACAAAAATATACGTAAAGCCCATGCTGGCACTCTTTGACAGCGAGGTTACCGTAAAGGGCGTATCCCATATCACAGGCGGCGGATTTTACGAGAATATTCCGAGAACTATTCCAAAGGGCTATTCCGCGTGCATCAAAAAGGACGCGGTAAGAGTGCTTCCGATATTCAAGCTGCTTCAGAAAACGGGCGGCATTTCGGAGCATGATATGTTCAATACCTATAACATGGGTGTGGGAATGAGTGTTGTGGTGTCCGCGGAGGATGCGGAGCGCGCGCTTGAAATATTGAAGTTAAACGGCGAGGACGCTTACGTTATTGGACGTGTGGTTGCCTCCGACGAGGGTGTAATTTTTGAATAATACTACGACATTGACAGAGGCAGCAAAAAAATGAAAAAGGTAAAAATTGCGGTATTCGTATCCGGCGGCGGAACAAATCTTCAGGCGATAATTGATTATGCCGAGGTGGGAAAGATTCCCCATGGCGAGCTTGCGTTGGTGCTTTCGAGCAGTCCCGACGCTTATGCACTCACCCGAGCGGAGATGCACGGTATCCCCACTGAGGTAGTGCCGAGAAAAATGTATGATACACAAGAAAAATTTGAGACTGCTGTTTGCAAGGTGCTTGAGGACAATTCCATTGAAATGATAGTGCTTGCGGGCTTTATGACCATCCTTAGCGAGAATTTCGTAAAGAAATTTCCCCGCAGGATAATAAACGTCCACCCCTCACTCATTCCCGCTTTTTGCGGAAAAGGATTTTACGGACTTAAGGTCCACAGCGCCGCGCTGGAATACGGTGTTAAGGTCACAGGCGCAACCGTTCATTTCGTAAATGAAGTGCCTGACGGGGGTGAGATAATTCTGCAAAAGGCGGTCACCGTGCGCAAGGACGAAACTCCCGAGAGCCTACAGAAAAACGTAATGCGCCACGCCGAGTGGATAATTCTCCCCAAGGCGACTGAAATGGTTGCTAAAATGATAGCCAAAGGCGCTCTTACCGTTGAAGAGGCAGAATAATAAAAATTCGTAGGAGGCTTTTTATGAAGCTTATGGTCATAGGCGGCGGCGGACGTGAGCATGCCATTATCCGCAAGCTGCGCGAAAATCCCGAGATAACGCACATTTATGCGCTCCCCGGCAACGGAGGAATCGCGGCGGATGCCGAGTGCATTCCCGTGGGAGCAAGGGATATAGACGGTATCGTGGCGTTTGCCCAGGATAATTGGATAGATTTTGCCGTAGTCGCACCCGACGATCCGCTGGTGCTTGGTGCCGTTGATGCGTTGGAGAAGGTGGGAATTCCTTGCTTCGGTCCGAGAGCCTCTGCGGCTATTATCGAGGGCAGTAAGGTATTTTCCAAAAACCTTATGAAAAAGTACGGCATTCCGACTGCCGAGTACGAGGTGTTCGACAACGCCGAGGCGGCGCTTGAATATATAGAGAGCGCACCCATTCCCACCGTCATAAAGGCGGACGGACTTGCACTTGGTAAGGGTGTTATTATCGCAACTACCCGCGACGAAGCGAGGGAGGCAGTCAAAAGCATTATGGAGGATAAGGTTTTCGGCGCAAGCGGAAACAGTATCGTCATTGAAGAATTTTTGGAAGGTCCCGAGGTGTCGGTTCTGTCCTTTACCGACGGAAAGACTATGATTCCCATGGTGTCCTCTATGGATCACAAGCGCGCGCTCGACGGCGACTGTGGACTTAATACGGGCGGAATGGGAACTGTCGCGCCCAATCCGTATTATACTGCCGACGTTGCGGCTGAATGTATGGAGAAAATTTTTCTCCCCACAATGGAGGCTATGAACAGCGAGGGAAGGACCTTTAAGGGTTGCTTATATTTCGGACTTATGATAACCAAGGACGGACCGAAGGTGATTGAGTACAACTGCCGCTTCGGAGATCCCGAAACGCAGGTGGTGCTTCCTCTGCTTGAAAGCGACCTTTTTACCGTTATGAAGGCTGTGTCTGAGGAACGACTTGGCGAGGTCGAGGTCAAATTCTCCAGCGGCGCGGCGTGCTGTGTCGTTATGGCTTCCAATGGATATCCCGCAAAGTACGATACGGGATTTGAAATAAAGATACCCGCCGACATTGATGCAGAGGTATTCGTCGCAGGTGCAAAGCTGTCGGAGGAAAGGCTGCTGACCTCGGGCGGTCGAGTGCTGGGCGTCGTCAAGACGGCGGACACTCTGGCAGAGGCTGTTGACGGCGCGTACAGAGCGGTTGATAAGGTGGGCTTTGACAACGCATTTTGCCGCCGCGATATAGGCGCGCGCGCCCTTGCCGCGCTCAAAAACTGACTTTTCCAAACAGAAAGGAATACACAAATGGTATACAGAGTATACGTCGAAAAAAGACAGGGACTTGCACACGAGGCGGCGTCGCTTCTTGAGGAGCTTCGCACGATGTATGGCATCAAAAGCCTTGATGCAGTTCGTCTTTTCAATCGTTATGACGTTGAAAATATAGACAGGGAGCTGTTCGATTCTTGCGTGGGAACGGTGTTCTCCGAGCCTCAGCTTGATATAGTCAGCTACGAGCTGACCGAGGGAGCTGACCGCACGCTCGCCGTTGAATATCTGCCGGGTCAGTACGACCAGAGAGCGGACAGCGCGGCGCAGTGCATACAGATCATCTCACAGGGCGAGCGCCCGACGGTCAGAACGGCTAAGGTCTATCTTTTCTACGGTGAGCTGACGGATAAGGATATGGAGACGGTGCGTAGGTGCGTTATCAATCCCGTGGAAAGCCGCGAGGCAAGCCTTGAGCTGCCCGAATCCTTGACGCTTGAATGTGACATTCCCACCACCGTTGAAACGCTGAACGGATTTTGTCAGCTTGACGACGGGGAGCTGGTAGCACTCGTTTCAAGGCTCGGACTCGCCATGGATGGCGACGATATCCGCTTCTGCCGCGACTATTTCAGAAGCGAGCGTCGCGATCCCACCATTACCGAGATACGCATGATAGATACGTATTGGTCTGACCACTGCCGTCATACCACCTTTCTCACGACTATCGACAGCGTGAAATTTGAGGACGAGCTTATTCAAAGGACCTATGAGAGCTACATCGCGGCAAGAGCGAGCATCAACCGCACAAAGCCGATAAATCTGATGGATATAGCTACCGTTGCCACCCGTTGTCTCAAAGCGCAGGGAAAGCTCCCGAGGCTTGACGAGTCGGAGGAGATAAACGCTTGCACCGTAAAGATAAAGGTTGATTTTGACGGAGAAAAAGAGGACTGGCTGCTGCTCTTTAAGAACGAAACGCACAACCATCCTACCGAGATCGAGCCCTTCGGCGGCGCGGCAACCTGTATCGGCGGAGCTATCCGCGACCCGCTGTCTGGACGTTCTTATGTTTACTCCGCAATGCGCGTAACGGGCGCGGCTGATCCCACAAGACCGGTGTCCGAAACCATGGCAGGCAAGCTTCCGCAGAGAAAGATAGTTACCACCGCTGCGGCGGGATATTCCTCCTACGGCAACCAGATAGGACTTGCTACGGGACAGGTGGATGAGCTGTATCACGACGGTTACGCCGCAAAGCGCATGGAAATAGGTGCGGTAATTGCCGCCGCTCCCGCCGAAAACGTGCGCCGCGAGTGTCCCGAGGACGGCGATGTGGTTATCCTGCTTGGCGGACGCACGGGACGTGACGGATGCGGCGGAGCCACGGGCTCGTCAAAGTCGCATACACTGACCTCGCTTGAAAGCTGTGGCGCGGAGGTGCAGAAGGGAAATGCACCCGTTGAGCGCAAGCTGCAAAGACTTTTCCGCAATCCCGAGGCATCAAGATGCATTCGCCGCTGTAACGACTTCGGCGCGGGCGGCGTGTCGGTAGCTATCGGCGAGCTTGCGGACGGACTTGATATCGACCTTAACGCAGTTCCCAAAAAATACGACGGACTTGACGGCACCGAGCTTGCGATCTCCGAGTCGCAGGAGCGTATGGCTGTGGTGGTCGAGCCTCGTGACGTTGAAAAATTCATGGCGCTTGCAGACGCAGAAAACCTTGAAGCTACCGTTGTGGCTAAGGTAAAGGCTGAGCCGCGTCTTACCATGACGTGGAATGGCAAGGTTATCGTTGACCTTTCCCGCGAGTTCCTCAATTCCAACGGCGCTGAAAAGCATATTGATATAACCCCCGTCGCGCCCAAGACCTACTCAAAGCAGGTCAGTGGCAGCTTTACCCAGCTTTCTGCGGCTCTTGCGGCAGACCTCAACGTCTGCTCCAAGCGCGGACTTTCGGAGAGATTTGATTCCACGATAGGCGCAGGCACTGTGTTTATGCCGTTTGGAGGCAAAAATCAGCTCACCCCCACGCAGGCAATGATAAATCTCATTTCGGATGAGAGAAGAATGGCAAAGACCTGTTCTTATATGGCGTGGGGATTTAATCCCTACATTTCCGAGGCGTCGCCCTACCACGGCGCATATCTTGCGGTAGTAGAATCCGTATCCAAGCTTATCGCGTCGGGCGCGAGATTTGAGGACGTTTACCTTACGTTCCAAGAGTATTTTGAAAAGCCCATGCGTGACGGTAAGCGTTGGGGCAAGCCCCTGTCGGCTCTGCTCGGCGCATTCAGAGCGCAGATGGAGCTGGGTATTGCCGCTATCGGCGGTAAGGACTCCATGAGCGGTAGCTTCGAAAAGATAGACGTGCCTCCCACGCTGGTTTCCTTCGCGGTCACCACCGAGCCGACGACCTCTCCCGTGTCTCCCGAATTCAAGGGCGCAGGACACAGAGTAGTACTGCTGACTCCCGAGTACGGCGAGGATACACTCCCCACGGCAAAGTCGCTTATTTCCTTGTACGGCAAGGTTAATTCTCTTATGCGCAGCCGCAAGGTCCTGTCTGCGTGGACTCCCACCTTTGGCGGTATCGCCGAGGGCATTATGAAAATGTGCTTCGGTAACGGACTTGGATTTGAGTACGCCGAGGGCATGACCAAGGAAAAAATATTCGGATATAACTACGGCGCATTTGTCTTGGAGCTTGCCGAGGGTGCTGAGCCGTGCGGTGAGCTTGTCGGTATGACAACAGATAAGCAGACGGTCACCCTTGGCGGCGAGTCCGTTCTGCTTTCGACGCTACTCACGGCTTACGAGGACAAGCTTGAGCCTGTGTTTGCTTGCAATATCAAGCAGACGAGCGGTGATATTCCCACCTTTGAGGACACCCGCAAATGCCCGGCAAAATGCCCCTCAGTGCTGAAAAACGCACATCCCAAGGTGCTTATTCCCGTATTCCCCGGCACTAACTGCGAGTACGACACCGCAAAGGCGTTTGCATTTGCGGGCGCTGACCCCGAAATTTTCATTGTCCGCAACCTGACGGGCGCGCATATCACCGAGTCTGTGGATGCCTTTGCCAAGAAGCTGGCGCAGTCGCAGATAGTGTTCGTCCCCGGAGGATTTTCGGGCGGCGACGAGCCTGACGGATCGGGCAAGTTTATCACCGCATTCTTCCGCAACGCGCGTATTCGCGACGGTGTTTCCGACCTTTTGGATAACCGCGACGGACTTATGGGCGGTATCTGCAACGGCTTCCAAGCGCTTATCAAGCTGGGACTCGTTCCCTTTGGCAAGATCATTGATACGGACGAAAATTGTCCGACTCTGACCTACAATACGATTGGACGTCACCAATCAAGACTTGTGAGAACGCGCGTCTGCACCCACAATTCTCCGTGGCTGATAAACACAAAGCCCGGCGAGATCTACACCGTTCCGATTTCCCACGGCGAGGGACGCTTCCTCTGCTCCGACAAGCTTGTAAAAACGCTCGCCGCAAACGGACAGATCATGACACAGTACGTTGATCTTGACGGTAAGCCTACCTCCGACATTCGCTTCAACCCCAACGATTCCGTATGCGCTATCGAGGGTATCTGCTCTCCCGACGGTAGAGTTTTCGGTAAGATGGGACACTCCGAGCGTATCGGCGCCGACCTCTATAAGAACGTAGAGGGCAATTACGATATGGGACTCTTCCGCTCTGCTGTAGAGTATTACAAGATATGACGGACGCGGGGGACAAGAACGTACTTACCATAGAGCAGACGCTTGCCGAGCATGGATTTGCCGTTCACCCTATAAAGGGTGTTAGTATGATGCCACTCTTGCGTCAGGGCAAGGATTCGGTGAGCATAGTGGCACTTAGCGACGAGGGAAAATGCAATCTAAAGATAAATGACGTGCCGCTTTACCGACTTCCGAGCGGGCGGTTGGTGCTTCATCGAATTCTTGACGTGCGCGACGGATATTACCTTATTCGAGGAGATAATCTCAAAACCTTTGAGAAGATTTCGCCAAAGCTGATAATCGGTAAGGCGGAGGGCTTTTACCGCGACGACGTATACTTTGCCGCCGACCACCCCGAGTATCTCAAATACGTGAAAAAGGTCACGCGATGCTGGCGACTTAAAAGGATATTCTATTATCCCGTATATCGCTTCGCGGCAAAAGTGAAGCATAAGCTGTTTAAATAAGAAAAACCGACGGATAAAGGTGACGTACTCTTAAGGACAGTTTTTAAACTTAAAAATAATATCTTATTTACCGATAAAAATGACAGAGAACACTTTACATTCTCTGTCATTTTTTGACTATTTTGGAGTATTATCTTTAATTGTAGCAATATTTTCTTTTTTGATTTGAACATCAAACTCGGGAAAACAAAGCAAAAAGTAATCACACTCGTCGCAACAACACTCAAAACCTTGCTCGCCGTTACCAAGACAAACGGTAGGGTTTCCCGGCGTAAGCTCAATACCGGTAATGTCCATGATCTTTTCTTGAATGTTCTTGTTCATATATCCCCCATCAGCATATAAAAAGGTGCGCAACCGAAGCTACGCACCGAAAAACGCGAACTCCAAGTTGTCGCCAAACGAACTTATACGCTGATAGGCATTTGCACACCATAAACGGGAGTCGCATTTTTACCAAATGGATATCGTTTATGATATGCGTAAAAAGGGTATAGTTATCCCATAAAGAAAAATATACCTATCAAAGCGTTTATTAAGTTCGTTTGGCACGATTATTATACCACAATTTTTGCGGTTTGTAAATATGTTTAGTGAAATTTATCCAATTACCTTCCGGGAGGTAGAAAAGAGCCTCCCTTGTGTAAAGGGAGGTGGCACGCGTAAGCGTGACGGAGGGATTGTAAAGGTTAGATTTTCTATAAAACAATCCCTCAGCCGCCTTCTGCGTCAGCTCCCTTTGCACAAGGGAGCCTTTTTATGTTCACCTATAACTTGTCATTTTTCCTGACAAGCACTGCCTTTGTGTCCACAAACGCAAAATACGGTATACCTCTTTCGAGATACACCGTATTTCTGAAAACTGTCCTTTAGAGCAACGCTCTAAATGGGTGTTTTTTTATTTATTATCGGACTTTTTCGGTCTTGCCAAATGTGACAGCCCCTATATTTTCTTAAAGAAGCGGTATGCCGTTTTCCTCGCAGATGCGAACGGTCTCTGCGTCCCAGATGCTCGACTGTACCTCGCCTATGTGAGCGCAGCCCATCATAAGCATACAAAGACGCGACTGACCAATTCCGCCGCCTATTGTGAGCGGAAGCTCGTCGCCCAGCAGCATCTTGTGGAAGGGAAGATCTCTGCGGTCGTCACAGCCTGCCGCCGTGAGCTGTCTGTCAAGAGCTTCTGCGTCAACGCGGATACCCATTGAAGAAATTTCAACTCCTCTGCCGAGAACGTCATTCCAGAAGAATATATCGCCGTTGAGCTGCCAATCGTCGTAATCGGGCGCTCTGCCGTCGTGAGGCTTGCCCGAGCGGAGCTTGCCGCCTATCTGCATGATAAACGCGGTCTTGTGCTCCTTGACGAATGCGGATTCTCTTTCGGAAGCCGTAAGCGTGGGGTACATATCCTCAAGCTCCTGCGTGGTAACGAACGCTACGTCGCGGCAAAGCTCGACCTTGAGCTGAGGATAGCGAACGTGAAGGCGGTCGTTGGTGTTGCATATAGCGCCGACTATGGAGCGAACTATGAGCTTGAGATACTCCGTATTTCTCGCCTCACGGGTTATTATCTTTTCCCAGTCCCACTGGTCAACGTAGATAGAGTGCAAATTATCAAGCGACTCGTCTCTGCGGATAGCGTTCATGTCGGTATAAAGACCGTTTCCAACGGAAAAGTTATATCTCTTGAGTGCAAGACGCTTCCATTTAGCAAGCGAATGAACGACCTGCGCGCACGTTCCGATAGCGGGAACGTCAAAGGAAACGGGGCGCTCGTAGCCGTTGAGGTTGTCGTTAAGTCCCGACTCCTCGGTTACAAAGAGGGGAGCAGAAACGCGCTTTAAGTCAAGCGCCTTGGCAAAC
>SVQX01000053.1 GCA_015065065.1 Oscillospiraceae bacterium | reverse complement strand
CGCAGACCTGCTTCCCAGCTTCGCCGCGCGACGGTAGAATTTAAGCGCTTCACGCACGTCGGGATCACTCATTCCAAGTCCCTCCTCATAGCAGCGCCCAAGGCAGAAAGCCGACTCCGCATGCGTTTTTGCCGACCGCTCAAAGCAGCTTACCGCCTCGCGGAGATTCTTCTCTGTGCCGCAGGCATTGAGCAGACACCAGCCAAGGCTGTACTGCGCCCACGTTTGTCCCATATCCGCCGCCATGCGATAAAATTTGACTGCTACGGATGCCTCTTTATCCACCTGCTTTCCGTAAAAATAGCAATCGCCGAGATAGTTTAGCGCATCTGCGCGCATTTTCTCCGTGACGTCGCCCTTCAGGAAAGATGGGGTGTATTCCTCATTGTATACGACGGTTGGCTTCAGCCTGGCACCGCTTCCGTCGGGTGCCAGCCAGAGAGATTTATAGTAGGTAGGAGCTTGGGTATTATGAGCAAACATTCTTGCCATATCCTCAAGCGCTTTTTTATGTCCCGCGAGGATCGCCGCGCCGAGATATTTGAGCGATTCGGGGTTTTTTCTCTCCTCGGAGGCGGTCAGCTTGGCTTTAAGTCTTTTACCCCTTGCCTTGATGCCGCCGTCCTCCTCGGGAGCTATCTCCTTCTCACGCACCGCATGGAAAACTGAAAGTCTGTAAAGTGCCTCGGCGCGAGCGAGCATATCAATATTCAAAAGCTCCCTTGAAACGTCACGGAGCGCATATTTATCCGTCCACAGCGCACGGCTCTTGACGGATGCTGCGCGGGAATAGAAATTCAGTGCCGCTTCCTCGTCTGTCTTGACGCCGTTGCCGTAAAGGTACGCATCCCCCAGCAGCAAAAGCGCTGCCGGCGATGCCCCACTGTCCACCGCGCGTTCAAGCAGAGATACCGCACGGTACGGATTTTTGGACGTTCCCTCGCCCGCCATCGCCAAGGCGGCGAGATATATCAGTGCATCAGGATTTCCGTTGCCCGAAGCCGCAGAAAAATTACTCCACGCACTGCAAAGCTTATCGTGCTTCTCTTTTTCGTCATCGCTTGCCCGTCCGTCCTCAAAATCGTAAAGTCCAAGACGGAACATAGCGTGATCATTCCGTAAAGCCATTGCTTGCTCGTAATAGCCTCGTGCCTCGATGCGATTCCGCTCGCCCATTATTCCAAAATGAGCAAAATCGCCGAGCATAGCAAGGGCTCTTGGCGAGCCAAGCTCCGCCGCGCTGCGACAAAGGCGGAGAGCCTCATCACGCCGCACGCTTTCCGACAGCGCTCCGTCGGATGCTGACACACCGTACAGCTTACAATACGCGAGAGTATAAAGCGCCTCACCCGTTGCCTCGGTAATAGTCATAGCCTCGGCGGGAGGGATGCAATCCTCACGGAACACCGCAGAATTTTCCTTCATCACGTCGTACAGCCTTACCGCACGGGTAAGGTATTCTATTGCACGCTCGGGATTTGCCACCGTGGTGCGTCCCTCAAGATATGAGCAACCCGTTTCATAAGCTGCCTGCAGGCATCCACCGTCTGCAGCCCGCCTGAACAGCTCAAAGCTTCGGCTGTCGTCGCGGAATATACCTCTGCCGCTGCGGTAGCAAAGAGCCAGCGCATACTGCGCCGCCGCAAGCCCCGACTCTGCCGCCATTTCATAATATTCCGCCGCGTGGGCAAAATGCTGATGCAGTCCTATGCCTCTGTCGTAGCACACTCCAAGTCGGTACTCCGCAAAGGGGTGGCGCGCTCTTGCCGCCTCGCGGTAAAGGCGTACCGCTCGCTCCTCGTCCTTAACCACTCCGCGGCCCATCTCGTAGCAGAGTCCAAGTCGGCAGGTAGCGTCGGGCTGACCTTGATCGGAGGCACGGGAATACCAATCCACCGCGAGCAGAATATTCTGCTCCACGCCAAAAGCGTTTTCGTAGCATCCTCCGAGGTTGTTCTGCGCGGGCGCATACCCCGCATAGGCGGCAGGCTCATACCAGCGAACAGCCTCGCCCGGATTGCGCTCAACACCCTCTCCGCGCTCGTATGCCACTGCCAGATTATACTGCGCGCGTTCATTTCCGTCAACAGCCGCCTTCATATACAGGTGGTAAGCCACCTCAACGTCACGCAAAACGCCAAATCCGCGCTTATAGCAGGACGCAAGATATACGTAAGCATCGCTGTGATTTCTGCGCACTGCCACTCTGTACCAATAGAGCGCGGCACGGGGATCGGGTAGAATACCGTCGGACGCGCTTCCGCTTTCAAGCAGACGTCCAAGCTCATACGCCGCCATAGAGCTGTCCCAAGCTATCTCGCTGTATCCGCGCCCTCTGTTAAAGCGCGCAGGGTCACACGAAGCGCCCGCAGACGTAGCATTTGTCGCTACAAGGCACTCCTCCTTTGCGGTTTTTCTGTATTTTGACGCACTGAAGCTCTCCTTGAGTATCATAGCGTCGCGCATACTGTTCTCGCGATGCAGGGAATGAAGTGAATATTCCTCGCCGAAAAGCAGTCTGCCCATTTTGTTCTGTCGCATGTGTCGCATGGAAACGCACTTATAGCGCGCCGCTCTGCGGTATCCGTGACGTCCCGGAACAGGATCATCCCCCTCGGGCGATGCCGCCCTCCAGAGCCACCAAAGCGCACGCTTGAAGCTGGACGCTATGCCCACTCCGTCACGGTAAAGCAGTGCAAGCTGATATGCCGCAGGGGCATATCCGTTCATTGCCGACGTATAAAAATATCTTACTGCCATTTCGGAATCGCGCATGATGCCGAAGCCGTTAAGACAGCATATTCCCATGTAATACGCACCGCGGGAATCACCCTCCTTGGCGGCGGCGGTAAAGAGTCTGTAAGCCTCGTGATTATCTCGCTCTATTCCCTTTCCGTCAAGGCGAAGCTGTCCCATGCGAATAAGGGCGTCGGGGACATTTTGCGCCGCGGCGCGGTTTATCCAGCCGGCCGCCTCCGCTTCCATAGCGGGAACGGTAACGCCTTCAGTATATGCAAGTCCTAAGCGATATTGATTTTTGCCCTCTCCCTTGTGCGCCAGCACTGCGTCGCAGATAACGCGACCCTCGTCGCTATCCTCACAGCTGCCGGGTGAGAAGCAAGCGTAATGCCGACAGATATGTCGTACAAAGGCGCGGTGGATAAACAGAGCCACCGAGCGCTTGTCGGGAAATTCTCCGGCTGGATAGGAGATTGACTCTATTCCCGTGTCCGCCAGGGTGCAAAAGCGTGCATCCAGCTCTGCGGGCTCAAGGCTGATGACCAAAACATCCTTCTCCTCCGCCTTTGCCTGTCGCAGGTCGGACGCAACGGACGTTCCGAGCGCCGCCGCCGAGGACGTGACAGCAATAAGCATATCCGCATGTCTGACGGCTCGGGTGCGCTCTGCCATAGGCAAAAACTCGTCCGCCATCATGCACGAAAATCCGTTTCTCTCAAGACGGCGGCGGAGATCCTCCGCCGAAGCTATATCAAGATTTACATAAGTGATACATATATAGGGGTGAAGCTTCACGGTATCCGCGCTCCTTTCCTGCTGTACTTATAAAGCTCAGTTCTTCGTCACGGGAAAATAAGTGCCTATCACTCCGCCGTCAAGCAGACGGTAAAGTATCTCGGGGTTCTCGCCGTTCATAATAAACATTGGCACACCCGCGTCGGTGGATATTTTAGCCGCCTTCAGCTTTGCGGTCATACCTCCCGTTCCGCGCTCCGTACCCGCACCGCCCGCGGCGTTTATCATATCATCGGTTATAGCCTCAACGCGACTGACAAGCATAGCGTCGGGATTGCTTCGGGGGTCTTTGTCGTAAAGCCCGTCAACGTCCGAAAGATTTATAAGTATATCCGCATGACAAACCTCCGCAACGTACGCGGAGAGAATGTCGTTTCCGCCGAATTTAGTAAGCTCGTCGGTGGAAACGGGGTCATTTTCGTTAACTATCGGAACGCAACCCATGCCCAGCAGATTTTCAAAGGTGCTTTCCGCCAGCGAGCGGCGGTGGGGGTTATCCAGCACGTCGCGAGTCAGTAATATCTGCGACACGGTATGTCCGAAATCCGAGAAAAATCGGTCGTATATCTTCATCAGCTCGCTCTGTCCGATAGCGGCGAGCGCCTGCTTTTGTCCGATATTATCGGGGGAGCGGCGTATTCCTGCCTTGGCAACGCCCGCAGACACCGCACCCGAGGATACAAGCACTACCTCCTTGCCCGAATTCTTAAGATCGGACAGCACACGCACCAGCGTTTCTATCCGACGGAGGTTCAACGCCCCCGAGCCGTGAGTCAGCGTAGACGAGCCGACCTTTACCACTATCCTCTTGCAATTTTTAAACAGTCCCATAAAATTTACACTTTCTTGCGAAAATTTACGCAAAAACCCTTTTCAATTTCGGAATTTTATATTATAATAATATTGTATAGGCAAATATCTACCCTATTTCCTTTATTATACTATTTATTTGCCACAATTGCAAGTGTTTTTTAAAATTGACTCAAAATCTTATTTACAAACTCAAGGAGGTTTGAATATGAAACAAAAGTATTCCCTGATGATCGCGGATATTCAGATAGGAGTGGTTACCGACGCAGATCCGGCTTACGTTGAGCGTCTGGTTGGCATCCTTGACCGCAAAATGCGCGAAATAAACCTCAAAAGCCGCCTTTGCTCCAAGCACGAGGCAGCACTGCTTTGTGCGCTTGAATTTTGCGCTGACAAGCTTGCAATGACCGACGAGAACGAGGAGCTTGCAGAGAGATGTGAAAAATACGGCGCAGTGCTTGAATCCTTTAAGGCGCAGACCGCAGACCTTACAAGCCGACTGGAGGAGCTTAAAAAGGAAAACGAGGTGCTTCGCTCCCTTATCTCAGGTGCGCCCGCGCAGGAAGCGGTTGCCGAGAACGTCCCCTCCCCCACTCAGCTTTTTGCCGAGATCGCAGAGGATGCGACCAACAAGGTCGTAGCTCCCGCTCCCGAGGAGGAGGATCCATCCACCTCCCGCAGTCGCGTAGGCTCTATGTTCGACCTGCTCTCCTTCAATGATTTCTGATAATCAGAGGAAAAAGACCGCACCCGAGCTTCTTTGTCCCGTCGGCTCATTTGAGGTGCTGAGATCAGCCGTGGCGGCGGGTGCTGACGCGGTTTATCTGGGTGCTTACGCATTCAATGCGCGAATAAACGCGCATAATTTTGACGCAGACTCGCTCACAGAGGCTGTGGCGTTGGCACACGACGGCGGCACACGGGTGTATCTGACTCTCAACACCGCAATTTTTGACCGTGAAATGGGCGGACTGCTCTCCACCGCAGAGGCGGCGGCAAGATCGGGCGTGGATGCCTTTATCGTTGCCGATCTCGGCGCGGCGGCAGAGATACACCGAGCACTTCCAAATATGCCACTGCACGCAAGCACGCAGATGAGCGGACATTGTGCAGACATAGGGAAAGTGTTGCGTGGCAAGGGATTCACACGCTTCGTCATAGCCCGCGAGGCTACTCTTTCCGACCTTGAACACGCCGTTCAAAGCAGTGGGCTTGAGGTTGAAGCCTTCGTTCACGGCGCGCTCTGCGTCAGCCATTCGGGACAGTGCCTTTTCTCCTCGGTGGTAGGCGGACACAGCGGCAATCGCGGCGAATGCGCCCAGCCCTGCCGTCTGCCCTATTGCACACGCAGGGGAACAAACGGCTATCCCCTCTCGCTCAAGGACCTGTCCCTCGCCGCCCACGTTCCCGCGCTCATTGACAGCGGCGTAGCTTCGCTCAAAATCGAGGGCAGAATGAAAAGCGCGGATTACGTCCGCACCGTCACGTCGATATGGCGCTTACTGCTTGACGATGGCAGAAGCGCCACCCAAGACGAGCTGCGCGAGCTTGCGGACGCCTTCAGCCGAGGAGGATTCACGGACGGATATTTTACGGGCAAAATAAACTCGTCCATGATGGGCATCCGCTCCGACGATGACAAGGAAAAGACCGCTCTGCTTGCAAGGCGCCCCCTGCCCAAGCAAGGGTTTTTGCCCGTCGATATGCAAATAGAAATAAAAGCAGACGCCCCCGCCACCCTTTCCGTCAGCGCACCCGTGTTCAGGCAGGGCAACGCTACGGTGAGTTCCACCGCCGAGGGACAACTGCCCGAGATCGCACAGACACGCCCCCTCACGCAGGATGATGTATGCAAAAACCTGTCCAAAACGGGCGGCACGGCGTACACGCCAAGCAATATTAACGTTGCCCTTGACGAGGGTCTTATCATGCCACTGTCAAGCTTAAATTCCATGCGGCGAGAAGCGCTTTCCGCCCTTGACCGCGCGCGTGGCGAATATATTTCGAGTGAGGTACAGGCACGTTGCAAAAAGGGCGACACGCAATCAAAGCCCGTCCCCACAAAGGGTGTCCACCGCCGCGACGTAACCGCAAGATTTTTAGATCCGAATACCGTAAGTGCCGACGCGGTTGAATATTTTTCGGTCATATACCTTCCGCTCGATGTGTGGTTTGCACGTAAAGAGAACGTAAAAGTCCCCGCCGACAAGCTGGGAGTTATTCTCCCGCCCGTTATTTTTGACCGCGAGAGATGCGAGGCGCGCGAAATGCTGACCTCCGCTTTGCGGCACGGTATTAGTCGCGTGATGATAGGAAATATCGGGCATATCCCACTTGTGCGCGAGGCGAGCGCGGCGGCAAACGTCAAAATGCCTGCGCTTTGCGGAGATTACCGATTAAACGTCACCAACAATGCCACCGCACGCGAGCTTGAAACGCTCGGGATAGACGAATTTATCCTCTCCCCCGAGCTGTCGCTACCACAAATGCGGGATATCGACGGAAATGCCGCAAGCGTGGTTTACGGACGAATAACCCTTATGACACTTGAAAAATGTGCCATTCGTGAGCTGTACTCCTCTAACGCCTGCGATATCTGCGGCAAGGATAGCGCCGTGATGCGTGACAGGCGGGGCGTATGCTTCCCCGTTTTGCGCGAGTGGAAGCACCGAAATATTGTCCTCAACAGTCTGCCCATCTCCATGACGGACAAGGAGGATGACCTGCGCCGTGCAAACGTGACCTCGCGGCACTTTATATTCACCGTCGAGGACGCGGACGGAGTAAACGCCGTAATAAGCGCGGCAAAAGCAAACAAACCTGTTCGCGAAGAAGCAAGACGAATTGCAAAGTGACTTACAAGGAGGCTGCTTATGAATCAAAAACCAAGGTCCGACGTCCTACTTTACAGAATCGTGCTGTCAGGGCTGTTTTTGGCTCTCGCGCTGATATTCCCGTTTCTGACGGGACAGATCAAAACCTTTGGAAATATGTTGCTCCCTATGCATATTCCGATATTCCTTTGCGGATTTATATGCGGCGCTCCGTGCGGCGCGGCGGTAGGATTTGCCGCACCGCTGTTGCGCTCCTTGATGTTTGGAATGCCCGCGCTTTTTCCGACCGCAGTTGCTATGGCAATAGAGCTGTGCGTTTACGGAGCAGTGTCGGGTGCTATGTATCGTGCGCTCCCCAAAAGACTGCCGTACCTATATCTGTCCCTGTTTTCCGCAATGCTTGTCGGACGGGCAGTGTGGGGACTGGCATCCATCCTTTTGTATAGGCTTGCGGGAAGCGAATTTTCGTGGTCGCTGTTCCTCGGCGGCGCGCTCATTCACGCCGTCCCGGGAATAGTAATACAGTTCATTATCGTTCCACTTCTTGTGAGATTGGCTAACAAATTAAAAATTATAAGGTGAGGTTTACCATGTCAAAGAAAATAATTGTTGTCGGAAGCAGTAACACGGATATCACGGGACGCGCCGAGCGTCTGCCCCTCCACGGCGAGACCGTAATGGGCACGGCTATGATGATAGGTCCCGGAGGAAAGGGGCTCAATCAGGCAACCGCCGCTCATCGCGCGGCAAAGGGCGCGGATTGCGAAATGGTCTACATATCCCGAATAGGCAACGACGCCTTCGGCAAGGTGCTTATCGATCATATCGATAACGAAGGAATGAACAAAAAATGCGTCGTCGTTTCGGATACCGACACGACGGGCTGCGCTATTATCGAGATTGAGGAAGGAAGCGCACAAAACAGGATCGTGGTCATCCCCGGCGCAAACTCTGCACTCTCCGAAGCAGACCTTTTGGCGGCAGAGGACGAATTTGCATCCGCTTCCGCCGTGCTTACACAGCTTGAAATAAGCCTTGACACCGTGACGGCGGCAAAGCGCTTGGCAAAAAAATACGGAAAGCCGTTTATCCTCAACCCCGCACCCGCAGCACCGCTGTCCGACGGGATGTTGAGCGGCATTGATTGGTTTACTCCAAACGAAACAGAGGCGGCGTTCTACGCGGGAGGTAAAGAGCCTGACAGCATTGAGGACGTGCGCGAAATAGCAAACCTTTTGCTGGACAAGGGCATTAAAAACGTAGTCATTACCCTCGGCTCGCGCGGTGCTTATTGGACCGACGGCAAACAGGAGATAGTTGTACCCTCGCATAAGGTAAAAGCCATTGATACCGTTGGCGCGGGGGACACCTTCAACGGTGCGCTTGCAGTGGCTATCGCAGAGCAGCTTGAGGGAGAGATAACCTCGGAGAAGGTGGCAAAGGCGTTGGATTTTGCTAACCGTGCGGCAGGCATTTCGGTAACCCGCAAGGGCGCGGCTTCGTCCTGCCCCACCAGAGCTGAGATATTGAATTTTGATAAATAAAAATCGTTGGTGTTATTATATTTTTAACCGTATGGCGGGGGTGATTTGCTTGCAAATGGACTCCCGCCGTTTGTATGTTGATCTGTGATATCAAAAAAGCACCTCATTCGTCTTTTGCTTCTCAAAATCCCCCTTCTCCCACCGGAGAAGGGGGCGCGGCAAATCCGTGACGGATGAGGTGTTTTTCCATGATGTAAAATGCATTTATTTTCATTTAGGATTATTGATGCTTTCTGCGGTATTTCGGGAGGATACCA
Source organism: Oscillospiraceae bacterium (assembly GCA_015065065.1). Classification (GTDB taxonomy): domain Bacteria; phylum Bacillota; class Clostridia; order Oscillospirales; family CAG-272; genus CAMEON01. The sequence continues at coordinate 169 of SVQX01000053.1, read as the reverse complement.
TTTGCAAGACATGCGCCCCTCCCCTACCGCATATATTTTTTCGTCAGCGGTTACCTAATTTTCCATTTTCAACTCTCAACTAACCCAAAAGCCACCCCGAAGGGTGGCTTTTGGTCATTTAAGAATTAGTTTTCTTTTTTCTTAAGAACAATGGCTGCTGCGCCTGCGA
>SVQX01000010.1 GCA_015065065.1 Oscillospiraceae bacterium | reverse complement strand
TTCTCTCCTCCGGAAAGAAGGCTATCGGCGCGGGCGCGGGAAATCCCCCCGTTATCGTTGACGATACCGCCGATATCGAGAAGGCTGCGAAGGATATCATTGACGGCTGTACCTTCGACAACAACCTCCCCTGCATCGCCGAAAAGGAGGTATTCGTATTCAACAGCGTTGCCGACAGACTTATCTCGGGCATGCTGAAAAACGGATGCATTCTCCTCACGAGAGAGCAGGCGGACGCGCTTGCAAAGGTGGTGCTTGTCGAAAAGACCGATCCCAAGACGGGCAAGGTAAAGCATATCGTCAACCGCGATTGCGTTGGGCGCGACTGCCGAGTCATTCTTGAAAAGATCGGTATCAAGGTCGGCCCCGAGATCAGATGCGCTATCGCGGAGGTTCCGTTTGAGCATCTGTTCGTTCAGGAGGAGCTGATGATGCCTATTCTCGGTATCGTCCGCGTGCGCGATATTGACGAGGCTATCGAGCTTGCCTGCAAGGCAGAGCACGGTAACCGTCACACGGCGCACATGCACTCCAAAAACATTGACAATCTTTCAAGATTCGCAAAGGCTGTCGAAACCACCATTTTCGTAAAGAACGCTCCCTCCTATGCGGGAATCGGCTTTGGCGGAGAGGGTCACACCACCTTCACCATCGCGGGTCCTACGGGTGAGGGCATCACGTCCGCAAAGAGCTTTACAAGACTTCGCAGATGCGTTATGACTGACAGCTTCAGAATCATTTAACCACTTTTACAGAAAGGAAGATCACAATGGATATTACCTCTACACAAATTGAGGATATCGTCCGTCAGGTGCTGGGCTCTATGGGCAGAACCGCTCCCGCATCCTCTGCGGCTATTCCGAGCAAGGTCCGCGCGGCTATGCTGGTTGGCAGCAAGAATATCGAGGTGCAGGAGATCCCGCTCCCCCCTCTCGGCGACAACGATATTCTGGTTAAGGTCGAGGGCGCAGGTATCTGCGGAACGGACGTTCATGAGTGGAAGTCCGACCCCTTCGGTCTTATTCCCGTAATCCTCGGACACGAGGGAACGGGCGAGGTCGTTTACGTTGGTAAGAACATCAAGACCGATACCGCGGGCAAGCCCCTCAGAGTCGGCGACAAGATCGTTACCTCCGTAATCTCCTGCGGCGAGTGCTTCGCTTGCCGTATGACTCCCGGCAGAACCAACCTCTGCGACAAGCAGGGCGTGTTCGGTCTTATCGGTGAGGCGAGAGGAAAGGCAGAAGGCAACCGCGCTAACGGTTGGTTTGCCGATTACATGGTAATCCCCGGCGAGGGCACTACCTACTTCCAGGTCAACGACCTTAACCTCAATCAGAGAATGCTCCTTGAGCTGGCTTGCGTTTGCGTTCACGCGCTTGAGCGCGGTCAGTCCACAGGACTTATCAACTTCGGCTCAAAGGTTCTCGTTCAGGGCTGCGGTCCCGTAGGATTGGTTATGATCACCGTCCTCCGCGCGGCAGGTATCAACCACATTATTGCGGTTGACGGAAACGAGGACAGACTTAAGGTTGCACAGCGCATGGGTGCTAAGACCACCGTTTGCTTCAAGCGTCCCTCTGAAGACACCCTTGACAAGCGCGTTGCAAAGGTCAAGGAGGTCGCAAACGGCGTTGGAGTCGATTTTGCATTCCAATGCACCGGCGCACCCGTTGCTGCCGCTGACATTTACAGCTACATCCGCCGCGGAGGCGGTATGTGCGAGATGGGCTTCTTCGTTAACAACGGAGAATATTCCGTAAATCCCCACTTCGCTATGTGTAACAAGGAGATCGACATTGTCGGCTCTTGGGACTACAGCGCAGAGGATTACCCCAAGACCGTCGCTTTCCTCCACCAGTGCGAGGAAATGAACATTCCGATTGAAGAGCTGATCACCCACTCCTTCTCTCTTGACGAGATGAACGAGGCTATGGAAACAAACGTAGCTCAAAAGGGTATCAAGATCTGCTACAAGGCATAAGAGGTTACCGCTATGGCAGCTCTCGGAATGATCGAAGTTTACGGATTCGCAACCTCTATCGTGGTTGCGGATGCGGTCGCCAAGGCCGCAGACGTTAAGGTAGTGGCTATCGACAGAAACAAGCCCGCAAATGCCGACCAGTGCGAAGTCCCCCTCGTTATGATAGTAAAATTCGAGGGCGATCCCGCCGCAGTTGAAGCGGCGCACGACGCAGGCGTTGCGGTAGCCAAGGAGAGAAACCTCTACATCACGTCAAAGATCAACTCGGGACTTGATCCCTCAGTTGAATGGTTCGCACATCTCACCGCTACGGGCAGAGATAAGCTGCGCAACCCGAAAAAATAAAGTTTACATTATTGATTAAAAAACAAAATCTAAAAAATTAAAATGTCGCACAGCGACAAACAGGAGGATTATTATGAGTGAAGCATTGGGAATGGTTGAAACCAGAGGTCTTGTAGCTGCTATCGAGGCGGCTGATGCTATGGTTAAGGCTGCAAACGTAACTCTTATCGGCTCCGAGAAGATCGGTAGCGGACTCGTAAGCGTTATGGTTCGCGGTGATGTTGGCGCTGTTAAGGCTGCTGTTGAGGCAGGCGGCGCAGCTGCTTCCAGACTGGGCGAGGTTATCGCTACACACGTTATCCCCAGACCCCACACCGACGTTAACAAGCTGCTCCCCACTCTCGGCTGATAAAGTCAGATACTAAAGCTAAGCAATCGGAGCATCACTATGGAAAAAGCAATAGCACTGCTTGAGGTTCAGGCGATGGTTACAGCCATCGCAGGACTCGATGCAATGGTAAAAGCTGCCGACGTCAAGCTCATTCACGTTGAAAAGCGACTTGGCGGAAGGCTTGTAACCCTGGTGGTGGAGGGCTCGGTATCGTCTGTTACTGCAGCGGCAGAGGCAGGTCGCGCCGCCGCCGCAGAGGTTGGGAATGTCAAGCTCTGCGAGGTAATCGCCCGCCCTCACGAGGAGATCATGAAATTTTTAAAGACCGACGCCGTATAAGTTCGGCTCGGCTCGCCTGAGGGGCGAAAAACACACAGTGTCATTGCCGATGACCGGCTTTGATATAAATTGAAAATTTTTTTAGGAGGAAAATACAATGAACGAAGCTCTTGGAATGGTTGAAACCAGAGGTCTTGTAGCTGCTATCGAGGCGGCTGATGCTATGGTTAAGGCTGCAAACGTAACCCTTATCGGCTCCGAGAAGATCGGTAGCGGACTCGTAAGCGTTATGGTTCGCGGCGACGTTGGCGCTGTTAAGGCTGCTGTTGAGGCAGGCGGTGCGGCTGCTTCCAGACTGGGTGAGGTTATCGCTACTCACGTTATTCCCAGACCTCACACCGACGTTGACAAGCTCCTTCCCACTATCTGATAGGCTTGTCTTAACCTGTATCGACGGGCCTTTCCGTCGCAAGAGTACGGTTGCCGCGCCTTTGCGGCAACCGTACGCCCCACAAACTTACGCCCGCAAGTGGGCGTACCGAGGAACTTCTGCTTTTAACTTACAAGAAATCTCTCGGTTTGCTCATTTGTAAAGCTTTGTATAAAGGAAGGAATACGTATTATGGAACTGTGCTCTAAAACAGTAGAAGAAATAGTAAAGCGCGTGCTTTCGGAATATTCCGAGGGTGCTGACGGTGGCTCGCTTGAAATCCCTGTGGGAATCTCCAACCGCCACATTCATCTCAACCGCGAGGGTCTTGAAACCCTTTTCGGCAAGGGCTATGAGTTGACTCCCATCAAGGATCTCTCCCAGCCAGGTCAGTATGCCTGCAAGGAGCAGCTGACTCTCATCGGACCGTCCATGCGCGCCATTGAGGGCGTGCGCGTGCTTGGTCCTCTGCGCTCCAAGAATCAGGTGGAAATATCCGTTACCGACTCCTACGTGCTTAAGGTCAAGCCCCCCGTGCGTGAGTCGGGCAAGACCGAGGGCTCTGCCCCCATTACCATTATCGGTCCGAAGGGAACACTCGTTCTGAACGAGGGCTGCATTATAGCAAACCGTCACATTCATATGAGCCCCTCCGATGCGGCTAAATTCCACGTCACCGATGGCGAATATATCGACGTCGACGCCTTCAGCGGCACTAAACGCACCCGCTGGTTTGACGTCCAGGTACGTGTCCACGAGCAGTTCCGCCTCGAAATGCACGTCGATACCGACGACGCTAACGCCGTCGGCTTCAAAAACGGAAGCAAGGTCATACCGGTTAAGAAGTGATTTGAACTGATGTGGGGTTTCACCCCACACCCCACCAAACTTTCTTGAAAGAAAGTTTGGATCAAAGAACTTTACTGCAATTTGTTCTTGTTTAAATTTGTTTACAATGGTGGCAACCGTAAACATCTCGATAACCCACGTGGGTCCCTTACCCACTGCGGTATTAATTCTTTATTATTTATTCATCATTCTTTATTCTTTTGACCGCGGCGGGAGGAGCAAGCCCCTCCCCTACGGTAAGAAAATTAAAATGAAGCTTTTCGCCATAGCGAAAAGCCACATCAACTATCAACTCTCAACTATCAACTCTCAACTATACTGAAAGGACGTACTTCCATGCTCAAAGGAAAGGTAGTTGGAAACATTGTTTCCACAAACAAATTCGATTCACTCAAGGGTTACAAGTTTCTTGAGATCCAGCTTATTGAGAACAAAACTCTCACAGACGAGTTTATTATTGCCGTTGACCGCTCTATCAGCGCGGGAATCGGCGAGGAGGTTTTAGTTGCTACGGGCAGCGCGGCTCGCGTAGGTCTTGATGATGTGACCGCACCTGTTGACGCGCTTGTAGTAGGAATTATCGATAAGATTCAGAAATAACGGAGATTTTTACCCATGTTGAATACTAATGTAAAGCAGGCTCTGCAAGCCCTCGGAGTCGTAGGTGCGGGCGGCGCAGGCTTCCCTACATACGCAAAGCTTGCCGACGGCGCGGAGATACTTCTCATTAACGCCGTTGAATGTGAGCCGCTGATGTATACTGACTTTACCCTCACCCGCGAGAAGCTGAGCGAGATAGTAGAGGGTATGCGCCTCATTATGGAGTACGCAAAAATACCTACGGGACTCTTTACCATAAAGGATTATCGCGCCCTGAAGCTGGGGCTTGAGGACGGCAAGGTGCTTGCCGACGGCATTACCGTCAAGCATATTCCGAATGTCTACCCCATGGGCGATGAGATAAATCTGATATATCAAGCAACGGGACGGCTGATAGCTCCGGGTAATCTGCCCATCACCAAGGGCGTTATTGTGATGAACGCCGAGACCGTTTACAACGCACGCGAGGCTATTCTTTTCGGCACTCCCGTGACCGAGAAATGGCTGACCGTGGGTGGCGACGTTAAAGAAGCGTTTACTCTCCGCGCGCCCATCGGAATGAAAATACGCGACGTGCTGAATTTCGTCGGCGTTGACGTGCCAGAAGCTCACGTGGTTATCGACGGCGGCCCTTCCATGGGCGTTATCAAAAATCCAGACGTTGACGTAGTTACGAAAACCACAAAGGCGTTGCTCATTCTTCCCAAAACCATTCCCGCGGTAATGAACAAGCTTCGCACCCCCGAGGACAATCTCCGCCGCGCGGCTTCCGTTTGCTGCCAATGCACACGCTGCACGGATATGTGCCCGCGACATCTTCTCGGATATCCTATCGAGCCGCACAAGATGGTGCGTTCCACTCTTTCGGCAGCGCAAATGACACCCGAGCTTGTAAAGACCGCCAGCCTGTGCTGCGGATGCGACATCTGCGAAACCTTCGCTTGCTGTCAGGACATCTCGCCTATGGCTATTATGAAGGAATACAAGGCAATTCTTGCTAAAAATAAAATGCGCTACGTTGCCGGTGCGGACGAGGTGTTCACCCCCAATCCCGACCGGGATTACCGCATGCTCTCCGCGCAAAAGTGGAAGGAGGTCATGGGCGTTGCCAAATTCGACAAGTTCACCGCCCTGGTTCACGACCTGCTCCCCGCTCGCCGCGTGGAGATACGCACGTCCCAGCATATAGGCGCGCCCTCCATCCCCGTTGTCAAGGCGGGCGACACCGTCTCCGTCGGTCAGCTTGTGGCTGAGGCGGCAAACGGTCTTTCCCTTCCCCAGTACGCATCCATTGCGGGCAAGGTCACGTACGTTGATGACGGCAAGATAATTATTGAAGCATAAGAGGTAGAAAATGTATCAGTCAGTTGGTGTAATTGAAATAAAAAGCATTGCAAAGGGCATTGAGGCTACCGACGACGCGCTCAAAAGCGCGGGCATCCGCCTCATCTCCGCCCACACGTCCTGCCCCGGAAAGTACGAAATAATCCTGACGGGCGCAGTTGCGGACGTTACAGCCGCAGTCGAGCATGTCAAGAGCCGCTTTGACGAAAAGCTTATCGACTCCTGCATTATCGGTCGTATCGACAATCAGGTAATTGAGGCACTTTTCGGCACACAGGCAACCGAAAAGCACGGCTCGCTCGGAATTATCGAAGCGTACTCCGCCGCATCCACCATCAAGGCGGCAGATATCGCAGTTAAGACTGCCAAGGTTGCTATTATCGAGCTTCGCATCTCCCGCGGAATGGGCGGCAAGGGCATGGTGCTGGTGGTCGGCGACGTTGGCGACGTTACCGCCGCAGTCGAAGCAGGCGCGCGCCACGCGCAGGATCAGGGACTTTTCTGCAACAGTGCAGTTATTCCCGCACCCCACGAGGAGCTTTGGGCGCAGATCTGATCGTTCCTTGGTATGGCACAAAAACTCTTATTTGACAAGGAGTAATATATGTCAGAAATCAAATTTAACATAAAGAAAAGTCCTCGAATCGACAGACTTGTGCATCATTTGTACGAGAACATGCCGGTCATTGAAGCTGACCGCGCAGAGCTTGTCACCGAGAGCTACAAGCAGACGGAGCATCTGCCGATAGTCAGACGCCGCTCTGCCGCACTTATGCACATTCTTAAAAATATTCCCATCGTCATTCGCCCCGAGGAGCTTATCGTGGGCTCTAACTCCATAGCTCCGCGCGGATGCCAGACCTTCCCCGAATATTCTTATGAGTGGCTTGCAAAGGAATACGACACAATTGCCACTCGCGAGGCGGACCCCTTCTACATTTCACCCGAAACGGTAAGACGTCTTGAAGCTGTCCACCCCTATTGGAAGGGCAAAACCACATCAGAACTGGCGGCTTCCTCCATGGACGAAAAGGTGCTGGACGTATTCCTGCATCACGGAATATTCACCGTCGGCAACTATTTCTACAACGCGGTAGGTCACGTCAGCGTAAATTACGAAAAGATCATCAAGCACGGCTTTGAAGCCATAATCGCCGAGGCAAAGGAAGCGCGCGCGGCGCTCCAAAGCGGACAGGGCGACTACATCAACCGCCGCAATTTCCTTGATGCTGTTATAGAAAGCTGCGAGGCTGTCTGCGTTTACGCGCGCCGCTATTCCGAGCTTGCACGCAAGGAAGCGGCGGCTGTCACCGACCCTCAGCGCCGAGCTGAGCTGCTCAAAATCGCCGACGTTTGCTCCCGTGTCCCCGAAAAGGGCGCGCAGAGCTTCCACGAGGCTTGTCAGTCCTTCTGGTTCGTTCAGCAGCTTTTGCAGATGGAATCCAGCGGACATTCCATCTCCCCCGGTCGCTTCGACCAATATATGTATCCCTTCTTCAAGGCTGATCTTGACCGCGGTATAGTTACCTACGAATCCGCACAGGAGCTGCTTGACTGTATCTGGGTAAAGCTCAACGACCTCAACAAGGTGCGTGACGCGGCTTCTGCCGAGGGCTTTGCAGGCTACGGTCTGTTCCAAAACCTTATCGTGGGCGGTCAGAACGAGCATGGACTTGACGTGACTAACGACCTGTCCTACATGTGCATGGAGGCACAGCTCCACGTCCGTCTTCCCCAGCCTTCTCTTTCCATCCGCGTGTGGAACTGCACGCCTCACTCTCTGCTCATCAAGGCTGCTTCGGTCACCAGAGAGGGTCTTGGCGTGCCTGCGTTCTACAACGACGAGGTAATCATTCCTTCAATGCTGTCAAGAGGATATACCATTGAGGATGCAAGGAACTACTGCATTATCGGTTGCGTTGAGCCGCAGGCTCCCGCAAAGACGGACGGCTGGCACGACGCGGCGTTCTTCAATATGCTCCGCCCCCTCGAGCTTGTATTTTCAAGCGGCGTTGACAAGGGCGAGCAGATAGGTCCGCGCACGCCCGACGTGCTGTCTATGACCAAGTTTGAGGAATTCTACGACGCTTACAAGGCGCAGCAGGAAGCTATGATCGAAATGATGGTGCAGGCAAATAACGCCATTGATATCGCTCACGCTACCCGCTCCCCCCTGCCCCTTGAATCCTGCCTTATCGACGATTGCATCAAGAACGGCAAGAGCGTTCAGGAGGGTGGTGCGCACTACAACTTTACGGGCCCTCAGGGTTTTGGTATTGCAAACGTAGCAGACGGTCTTGCGGCTGTCCGCAAGCTGGTATTCGAGGATCGCTCCGTGTCCATGGCAGAGCTGAAGGAAGCGCTTGAAAATAACTTCGGCAAGGGACGCACCGAAAAGAAATCTACCGAGCTTACCGTTCTCGCGGCACAGATGCTTGACAGTCAGGGCGTTGACGTTACCGAGAGCCATATCGTAAATATCTACAACGGCTTCCGCAACGCATCCTCCGTTTCGGACGAGAAAAAGGCGCAGTATCAACGAATTCTCGACCTTATTGATTCAGTTCCGAAATACGGCAACGACATGTATGAAACGGATATGTTTGCACGCGAGATAGGTCAGACGTACACCAAGCCCTTGCTCAGATACACCAACCCCCGAGGCGGTATCTTCCACGCGGGACTTTATCCCGTTTCGGCAAATGTGCCGCTTGGCTACGACACGGGCGCAACTCCCGACGGTAGGCTTGCAAACACCCCCATCGCCGACGGCGTAGGTCCTATGTCAGGCAGGGACGTAAAGGGTCCCACCGCGACGGCAAACTCTGTTTCCCGTCTTGACCTTGGCGATGCGTCCAACGGCACTCTGCTCAATCAGAAATTCCACCCCTCCGCACTTGCCGGAGAGCAGGGACTTGAAAAATTTGTAGCGTATCTGCGAGGATTCTTCGACAGAAAGGGTATGCACGTTCAGTACAACGTCGTATCCAGAGAAACCCTCCTTGATGCGCAGAAGCATCCCGAAAACTACAAAACACTGGTCGTCCGCGTGGCAGGCTACAGCGCGCTGTTCACTACCCTCAGCCGCTCGCTTCAGGATGACATCATCAACCGCACCGAGCAGGGCGGACTGTAATTCAAGGCATCATACAAGGCGGACATCCTCCGCCTTGTATGAAAAATTTGACGGCGAAGGAGCTTGCGCGGCAGGCCGCGGAATTTCCTTTGCTGCCAAGCAAAAATTCCGGGAAAGGAGTACCTATGGCAACCGACAGCATTTACGACGTTACGGGCAGAATATTTGATATTCAGCGGTTTTCCATGCATGACGGTCCGGGAATACGGTCTATCGTATTTTTCAAGGGCTGTTATCTGCGTTGCCGCTGGTGCTGTAATCCCGAATCGCAGGAATACGGTATTCAACAGCTCACCTTGGGCGGCAAGACGAAGACTGTCGGCCGCGACGTTACCGTCCGCGAGGTGCTTGAGGAGCTGGAGCAGGACAGAATGTACTACATTCGCTCGGGTGGCGGCGTGACTCTTTCGGGCGGCGAGGCTATGGCTCAGCCCGACTTTGCTTACGCTCTGCTCAAAGCGTGCCGCTCCGCGGGGCTTGACACGGCTATTGAAACTACCGCCTACGCCGACCGCGACGTGGTGGAGCGGCTGATCCCTTACATTGACCATATTCTTATGGATATTAAGCATATAAATTCGCAAAAGCATATCGAATTTACCTCCCGCCCCAACGAAAAGATACTTGCAAATGCGCAGTATATCGCGCGCTATTGCGCTCAGCACTCAAACGATCTTACCATCCGCGTGCCCGTAGTTCCCACGTTCAACGACACGGCGGCGGAGATCGCGGACATTGCGAAATTTGCAAACGAATTGCCGGGCGTGCGTCAGCTTCATCTGCTGCCGTATCACCGCCTTGGACAGGATAAATACGCGGGAATCGGACGTGAATATTCGCTTGCCGATATCGCTCCTCCCACAAACGAAAAGATGCACGAGCTTGCAGAGGCGGCTCGCGCGGTCAGCTCCCTGCACGTGCAGGTTGGCGGTTGACGAAAGGAGTCTTTATGGATTTTGAAATGAAGGATAAAATGAGAATAGTTCAGGAGCTTGTGCCCGGTCGGCAGATAACCCTGCTCCACATTATCGCAAACCCCGATCCCAAGCTCTATCAAAAGCTGGGACTCGACCCCAAGCTGGATTACAGCCACGCGGCTATCGGTATTCTTACCGTCAGCCCTGCGGAAACCGCCGTTATCACCGCCGATATCGCCATGAAAACGTCAGGCGCTGACCTCGGTTTTGTGGACAGATTCTCGGGTACTCTCATCATCACAGGCAAGGTCGCTGAGGTCGAATCCGCCTTTAACGCCATCGCCGAATACTTCAAAAACACCCTTAAGTTCACCGTTTGCGAAGTAACAAGGACTTGATTATACGCGGAACTCTGTCCCGCACCCTGCAAGTCCTTTCCATAAAAGAAAGGGCTTGACCCCAAAGAACTTTGCTGCAATTTGTTTTTGTTTAGATTTGTTTAGATGATTACAGCCGAAAACTTTCTATAATTTTTGCGGCGTTTCGGGCGAACACAGTTCGCCCCCTACGTGGTGAATGAGATGCTTTCGGTTGTTTTCAGACAAAGATTTTTATACCGTAGGGGCGACCTGCGGTCGCCCGTTTCAATGAAATGAAGCCTTTCGCAAAGTGAAAAGCATCCTTAATTTTCCATTTTCAATTTATTTGTACACGCGAAGCGTGGTGCGACTCTCAACTCTCAACTATTTTCGGGATTAACATATGAAAAAGTTAATGCTTATCGGTCGCGTTGCCGCAGGCAAGACCACCCTGACTCAGGCACTCCGCGGCGAGCAGATACACTACTGCAAAACGCAGTATATCAACTATTCCAACACCATAATCGACACCCCGGGCGAGTACACCGAGGTCAACAAGCTGGGCGCGGCGCTCGCAATATACGCATACGAAGCGGATATCGTAGGTATCGTCATCAGCGCGGACGAGCCTTTTTGCGTATTCCCACCGAACATCACCTGTATGGTCAACCGCGAGGTGGTGGGCATTGTGTCGGGAGTGGACAAGCCCGACGCAAACATCGAGCAAGCCACGCGGTGGTTAAAGCTGTGCGGATGCACAAAGATATTTTACATCAGCTCTTACACGGGCGAGGGACTGTCAGATATAATTGAATATTTGCGTGAGGAGGGCGACGCCCCCGACGCGCTTCCCATATGACAAATAAGGTAAGGAGTTTTGTTTATGAGTAAAACACGGGTCATTTGCTTTGCAAACAACAAGGGAGGAAGCGGAAAATCCACTACCTGCTCCAATATCGGTTACAGCCTGACGACACTCGGCTACAGAGTTCTTCTGATCGACGGAGATATGCAGATGAACCTTACTCTGTCCTTCTTTGACGACGAGAAATCGTTAGAATACGCCAAGAACGGCAAAAATCTTTACACTGCCGTCAAGGAGCAGCGCGACCTTACCCCCTACATTCTCAACACCGATTACGAAAATCTCGACATAATCCCCTCCTCCACGCTGATGAGCGGAATTGAATTCGACCTGTTCACCAAGTGGCAGCGCGAATTTATCCTCAAAAGCGGACTTGCTTCCGTCAAGGAGAGCGGGGTGTACGACTACATACTTATCGACGCGCCGCCCACACTCGGCTGTTGGGTGATAAACATTATGTGCGCCTCCGACTTTATCGTTATTCCCGTTGAGGCATCCCCCTGGGGACTTTTCGGACTCGCGAATATGTTTGAATTTTACGAGCAGGTAAAGCGCATTGCTCCCTCTCTTGAATTGATGGGAATTGCCGTCACCAAGGCAAACGAGCGCAAAAATTACTTCAAGCAGACGCTTGAAAATCTCGGCGGACTTGACAACGTGCGACTTTTCAAGTCCTACATCCGCACCGACAGCTCTATCGAGTGGGCGCAGGACAACAGCAAGCCCGTTATGGTCTATAAGAAATCCAGCCGTTCAGCACAAGAATATCTTGAAATGACGAAGGAGGTCATTGAATATGCCAATAGGTAAGGACAGTATCCAAAAGCGCGTGGCAAAGACCGCGCCCGAAGCAACAGCGGAGGTCGTGACCGAAAAGGTTACTCCCCCCACAGAGGCAAAGCCTGCCTCTACTGCAAAAAAGACTTCTGCGACAACAAAAAAGACGACCGCCTCCACTGCAAAGAAGTCGACGTCATCAACCGCCAAAAAGCCTGCCGCAAAGAAGCCCGCAGCCCCAAAAGCAACGGTTAAAGGCACCTCTGTTATCGCCAATGTATCTCCCGAGGTGACAGAAAAGGTCACGGGACACAAGGAGGGCGCTCCTGTTGCCATTGTCGGCATTGGACAGAAGCTTCCCACCCATCTGCTTTAATATTCAAGGAACGGATTTGAAAAAAATCCGTTCCCTTTTGTATATTCTCGCCATTTGACGGGAACACTTTGTCTTATCCCCCGTTACATAAATTTTGGGAGGATATTATAATGAAGAAGCTATTGCTCGCGTTTATTGTTTTTATGTCACTGATACTTATTTTGGTGTATTTCCCCGTTCACGGCGAGGAAAAGATATACGACACCGTTCTGCGGCTTCACGTGATCGCAAACTCGGACAGCGAGGAGGATCAGGCACTCAAGCTGAAGGTGCGGGATGCCGTTATCCGTCAAAGCGAGGTGCTGCTTGACGGCTGTACCACTCGCAGTGAAGCCGCAGAGCACATTGAAGCACACCGCGACTCTATTCTTTTCGCCGCAGAAAGCGTTATCCGAAACGAGGGATACAGCTATCCCGTCGCCGTTAAGCTTGGACTCGAAAATTACCCCGAAAAGTCTTACGACAGCTGCTGTTTTCCCGCTGGCGAATATCTGTCCCTGCGCGTATGCATCGGCGAAGCGGAGGGAGAGAATTGGTGGTGCGTGCTGTTTCCGCCTCTCTGCCTGTCCGCCGCCAAAACGCAAAAGCAGTCTAACGAGGACGCCTTCGTTGCCGTTGGGCTCAACAAGGATCAATATGGCATCATTACTCAAACAGAAAAAACCACCTACAAGGTCAGATTCAAGATTCTCGAGGTATTCCAAGGTACGTTTGGGTAGGAGATTTATTTATGTTTGGACGGCAACAACCGAAAGCATCCTTAATAATTTATTCGATATTGCGGCACAGCAAGTCCCTGCCCTACAACACAGAAAATCAAAAAAATGTTAATACTGTTATGTTTTCGGACACGGGAGTAGAGCGTGATGATAATTTTCAATTTTCAACTTTCAATTTTCAATTAAAAAACCGGTTGACAATCCGCCTCAAAAATGTTATACTCAAACCATAACAGACAAGAGGTGCAACACTATGAAAAAGGTTCTTATCAGCGGCGGCTCGCGCGGTATCGGCGCGGCTTGCGTAACGGCTTTCTGCCGCGCAGGCTTTGATGTCGCATTCATATACAACACGAGCGACGAGTGCGCACGGGTAATCGAAGCCGCCACGGGCGCACACGCCATCAAGGCGGACATTTCACTCCCCGAGCAGGCAGCTCGCGCGATTGACGAAGCCGAAAAACTCCTCGGCGGCATTGACGTTCTCGTAAACAACGCAGGCGTTTCACACATTGGCTTGTTTACAGAAATGACAAACGGGGATTGGCGGCGAATTATTGACACCAACCTGTCGGGCGCGTTCTATTTGTGCCGCGGCGCGGCGGGCGGAATGATACGCCGCAAATGGGGGCGCATCATAAATATCGGCTCTATGTGGGGCAAGGTAGGCGCGTCCTGCGAGGTTGCGTATTCCGCATCCAAGGCAGGCTTACGCGGACTTACACAGGCGATGGCAAAGGAGCTTGCTCCGTCGGGGATAACCGTCAACTGCATTGAACCGGGAGTTATCGACACGCAAATGAACGCGGCACTCCCGAAGGACGTAAAGCGCGCCTTGGCAGAGGAAACTCCCGTCGGACGCTTTGGAACATCTGACGAAGTGGCGGCGGCGGTGCTGTTTTTCGCATCCGACTCTGCCTCCTTCATCACAGGACAATGCCTCGGCGTAGACGGCGGTATGGCGATATAAAAGGCTTGATTTATTATTATATGTGGGGTTTCACCCCACGCTCCACAAGCCCTTTCGTGGAAGAAAGGGCTTGACTCCAAAGAACTTTACTGCAAAATTTTTTGTTTGTATTTGATAAGATGGTCACAGCTAAAGCCATCTATATAACCCCGTGGGACTCTTACCCACTCGGTTAATTTAATTGAGAAAAGAAGCTTTTTGCCTCGGTGGAAAGCTCCTTTTTTATTATTCAAACCTGCACTAACGTAAAAAAATGCACAAATTCATTAAAAAAACATAAGGATATGCGGATAGTTCACGAAATGGTTACAAAATTATGTTATACTATAAGGTGAGTAATTATATTTTTAGCCCGTTTGTGGCTTATGCGGCACGCAAAAACTTCTCGTTTGGAGGTTGTTATGATAAAAATCGAGCATCTTGTAAAAAATTACGGTACTAACTGCGCTGTGGACGACATCAGCCTTGAGATCGGAGCGGGCGAGATTGTCGGCTTTCTCGGTCCTAACGGCGCCGGAAAAAGCACGACCATGAATATTCTGACGGGCTATCTGTCAAGCACGGCGGGACGTGTGTCTGTGGGCGGCATTGACGTTACAGCGTCCCCCCTTGAAGCCAAAAAGCAGATAGGCTATCTGCCCGAGCAGCCACCACTCTATCTTGATATGACAGTAGACGAGTACCTCAAGTTCCACTATGACATTAAGGGCTGTACCTTCAACCGCGATGCCCACATTGCCGAAATTTGCGATATCGTAAAGATCGGCGACGTGCGCCGCCGCGTTATCCGCAACCTTTCCAAGGGCTACCGCCAGCGCGTGGGCATCGCAGGGGCTTTGGTCGGCAAGCCCAAGGTGCTGATATTCGACGAGCCCACCGTCGGGCTTGATCCCAAGCAGATAATCGAGATCCGCAATCTTATCCGCAATCTCGGCCGTGAGCATACCGTCATTCTCTCCACCCACATTCTGCAAGAGGTTCAGGCTGTCTGCGACAGAATCGTTATCATAAACAAGGGACGCATCGTTGCCGACGAGCAGACGGGAAATATTGCCCGAGTTATCGAGAACAACCGTCGCTTCAACGTCAAAATATGCGGTCCGCAGGCACAGGTGCTTCAGACACTCAAAAACACGCAGGGTATAACCTACGCAGAGGTGCTTGCCGAGCGCGACGGCGACTCCTACACCTACACCATCGAAAGCGCACCCGGCGTTGACATTCGCAAAAAGCTGTTTTTCACCCTTGCGGAGCGCGGCTGGGCTATGATAGGGCTTGAAGCTCTCGGCCTCAGTCTTGAGGACATTTTCATAACCGTGGTAAACAAATCCGACGAAAAGGACTCTCCCTCCGCTCGCTACTCCCGCAGAGCCTCAAAGGCGCGGGCAAAGGGGGATCTTGAATCTCAGCTTGCCGAGAGCATGGTCAACGACGCAGACAAGCGCCGCGAGGCAACTTCAGCGCTCGGTCTTAGCGACACCGACGACGAATAATACCACTCAAAAATCAAAAGGAACGGTAAAAATATGCTTGCTATATACAAAAAGGAGCTTCGCTCTTATTTCATCAATCCCATAGGATACGTTTTTCTGGGTATATTCCTTGCGGTGTCCGCGCTTTTGTGCTGTTACACCACTATCGTCAGCGGAAGCTACGACGCATCAAATTATTTTTTCTTTCTGATGCTGACCTTCGTTATACTTATCCCTCTGCTCACCATGCGCCTCTTTGCCGAGGAAAGAAAGCTGCGCACCGAGCAGCTTCTGCTCACCGCTCCCGTTTCCATCACGGGCATGGTGCTTGGAAAATTCTTTGCGGCGTTCACTATTTTCGGCGGTGCTATGCTCATCTCCTGCATCAATTTCATTCCTCTTTACGTTACCGCTGCCATTGAGCGTCCCGAAGCGGCATACGAGTTTTACAGAATCGGTCCCGTTACAGGCGAGATAGTCGGCTGCACCGTCTGCCTTATTCTTATCGGCGCGGCGTTTATCGCGATAGGCACATTCATTTCCTCCCTAACCGAAAATCAGCTCGCGTCTGCCGTTATTACCATTTCTATCATAGCCGCTATGATCGGCATCAGCTTCCTGAACAGCTATATTGAGGTCTATTGGCTGCGCGTCGTGCTTGACTGGATCTCCGTATACGGCAGATTTGCGAACTTTGCAAACGGAATATTTGACTTTGCCGCCATTCTCTACTACGCATCCATTTCCTTCGTGTTCCTTTTCCTCACCGTGCGCGTTTACGAAAAGCGCAGATGGGGCTGATACACGCCAACACGGTCAAGACTCAAAGTTTTCGAAAGGAAAGGTTTTTAAATGGCTAACGGATATTCCCGAAAAAAGCTGTGGCGTCACGGCAGTGTGTCCGTAGGACTTACTGTCACCCTTGTTGCGGTTCTTATCCTCGTAAATACCGTTTTCTCCACCCTTGCGTTGAGATATTCATGGTTTATAAATATGAATCGCGTGTTGGCGTTTCCCGTCAGCGACTCCTGCTACGACTACCTTGACAAGGAAGTCATACCCGCCACAGACGAAAAAATAACCGTCATGTTCTGTATGACGAAGGAGGACGCCAAAGTCTCCGACATCCAAAAATATATTTATGCCACCGCCTGCGAGTTGGCGGACAAGTACCCCGATAAAATTGAGATAGCTCATACAAATATATACGAAAACCCCTCATACGCAAAGCAATTTGGCGTTAACGCCACCTCCGACGTGGTGGTAATCTGCGGCGAAAGGAATCGCGTTTGTAACGCCACTGACTTCTTTGCCTTCTCCGCCTCCGACAACACCACTCCCACGGCGTATCTCGGCGACCGCCGCTTTGCCGTGGCTATGAAGGCTGTCACCGAGGACAGCACCCCTATGTGCTACTTTACTCTCAACCACGGCGAATCCTTGCTTGACAACGAGATAATGCACACCGTCGTTGACGCCGGATATAACGTCAGCTACATGGATCTGCTGTCCTACGACGTCCCCGACGACTGCGATCTTATCATTATTTACAACCCCACCCGCGATCTGACGGTAGAGGACGGCGCCTCCGGCATTTCTGAGATCGACAAGCTGGACAGCTTTATGTCAAGCGGCGGAAAGCTTGCCGTTTTCACCTCGGCTGATACCTTCCGCGCGGGCGGATTTGAAAATCTCGAAGGCTTCCTTGCAAAATGGGGCGTGGAATACCGACACAAGTCAACCGAATCCGGCGTTGAGGAATGTGCCGCCGTGCGAGACCTTTCCAATTCGCTGACGCCGGACGGCTACACCTTTCTTGCCGACACCTCAAGGGTTGGCGAGGGCAAAAGGATATTTGAGGGCATCGACGGTGCGATACGCCTGTCCAACGCGGGAATTATCGACGTGGCAGACGGCTTTGTGCAAACCGCTGACGGAAGCTTTACAAGTGCCGATTCAAAGCGCACTCTCTCCACTCTTCTGCTTTCAAAATCGGGAGCGGAGGCTTGGGCAGCGGGCAGAGCTACCGAGCGCACAGAGAACGGTTTTGCTCTTATGACTCTTACAAGCTCCACCGATGGCAGCAAGCTGCTTGCCTGCTCGTCTATTGACTTTGCCTCCGAGGATTCTATGCAAAACGGCGTCTACGCTAACAAGGACGTTCTGCTCTCCACGATAGGCGCTATGGGCAAGGACGCCATCCCGCTCGGCATACCGGCCCAGCCTATCACAGACCTCTCTATCCGCACAATGACAACTAAGACCGCCACCACCGTCACGGTAATAATGACCGCCACTCCCGCGCTTATAATATTCGCTATCGGCGCAGTCGTACTCATAAGGAGGAAATACGCATGATGAAAAACAGAAAAAAAGCGATTTTCTCCGCCATAACGGCAGGCGTTATACTCGCCGTCATTCTCCTAAACGTTGCCGCAAGCACGCTGACGGGGATAAATTTGTGGTTTGTGGACAACACAGCCACAAAGTACACTGACAGTTTTTACACCGACGACGGTCTGACCCCCCCATCCTTTTACACCCTGCAGGCTTCAACCGCCGAGCTGCTTGAGAGCCACGCGATACCTATGGTCGAGTCCGTCAACAGCAACAGGGCGGCGCGCGGCGAGGAGCCTATCAAGATAAACCTTATCTTTTGCGACGACCGCGACGTTTGGAATTCGACGGATTCCTCCCGCTATATTCTTTACACCGCGCTTCAGCTGCAGAAAAAATTTCCCGACGCGATCTCCGTTTCCTTTATAAACGTGGAGCTTGACCCCTCGCTGGCTCAGCCCTACAAGGTAACATCCTCCTCCAATATCTATTCCACAAACGTAATCGTGGAATTCGGAACGGAGTTCCGCGTGCTTACCAAAAATGCCTTCTTTACCTTCAACGACGACAACACGATATGGGCATACTCAGGCGAAAAAGCCTTTTGCTCCAACATTCTTTCCGTAACGCAGGCGGAGTCGCCGATATGCTGTGTTACAACAAACCACGGCGAGCAGACGGACAAGATACCGGAATTTCTCAACCTTATTGAAAAAGCGGGCTATATCGTACAGCTTATCGACTTTGAAAAGGAGGAGATCCCCGCGGATTGCCGTATTATCATTACCTACGACCCCCAAGAGGATTTCAAGGGCTTTGGTAACCTCGGAGACACGGGCATATCCGAAATAGACAAGCTGGACAAATATCTTGACGGCGCGTTCTCTTATATGCTGTTCGTGGACAACGAAACGCCAAAGCTTGCAAACCTTGAGGAATACCTTGAGGAATGGGGTGTTTCCATCAACCGTGCCGAAGGAGAAAACTATACCGTTAGGGACACCGTGCGACATATCGACAAGGACGGCTACTCCCTTATCGCGGATTACGCTACCCGCGGCACGGGTGCAAATCTTACCTCGGCTATGCGAAACGCCATCTACCCCGCCAAGGTAATATTTCCCAACGCCACCTCCGTCAGCTACTCAGACAGCTACGACGAAACCGTCAAGGAGGCAGACGAAACGGAGGGCTTACCCGCCTACACCTACGGCTCTTACTACAAAAACGGCGTATCCAGAAGCATGTATGACATTTTTACCGCCTCTCCCTCGGCTGTTGCGGAGATCGGCGGCGAGCAGTACGAGATATCCACGTCGCAAAATATATTCAAGCTTATGACGATCACGTCGGAGACTCGCATAGTTCAGGAGGGCAGCAGTGACACGCAGGGACTCAATATTCCCTCATACGTTGCAGTCTGCGCCTCTACCGAGCTCGTGTCAGACGAGCTTCTCTCCTCCGCCTCCTACGGCAACACCGACCTTATGCTCGCCTCCCTGCGCGGAATCGGCAGAGAGATAATACCCGTTGACATTCCCTTTAAGGCTATGGCAGTTACCGAGATAGCCTCGGACGCATATACCCCCGACGGTGCGACTGTAACCGCCATCTGCCTTGCGGTAATTCCCGCGGCTGTTTGCTTCGGCGTGGGAATTTACGTCAACGTAAAGAGAAAATATTTGTAAGCGTAATATCTAATCACAGCGCGGCGTACGTTGCCGCCTGAAAGGAATGGAAGCATTTGATGCAAAACGAAATTCACCTTATATTTAATCCCGGTCGGGGAGAGGTCGATATCCGCTCCGTGACTGCAGTGCGCGGCGACAGAGTAGGCGCTCTGCCTGCTCCCGTCCGCAAGGGATACAGCTTTGAGGGCTGGTTTACCTTCCCCGAGGGTGCGGATATTCCCGCTGACGGCTTTGGCGGGCGAGTGTCGTCCGAGCATATTGTGGACGACAGGCTAAGTGACGATACTGTACTCTTTGCCCACTGGAAAAAGCTGTCCCGCAAGGCTCGCCGCAAGACCTCGCTGCGAAACCAGAAGCGCGCTCTTATCGCTCTGGCGGTAGCCGTGGTCCTGCTTGTCGGAGCGTTGATATTTGTAAATTATATCGTTGATATATATACCTATACCGACGTCGACGGCGTGGAGTATACTCTCAAAAAGAGGAACGGCAAGTACGCGCTGTTCCTTGACGGTGAGCTTTGCGACGTAAACCACGAGGGCTTTTATCAGACTAAGAACGGCACGCTTCTTGACGTGGACGAATCCACGGGAGATTATGAGATCTACGCCGTAGTTCACACCGCACAAACGGAAGAGCTTGGTCACAACCGTCGCGTGCTTATGTTCAAGCAGCTTACCTACGATATGTCCTCCACCAAGGATGAAAGCAAGGTCATAAAAGAGATACGGCTCAAAAACGAGTACGGTGAAATGACGCTTGTTCGTGGCGACAGCAACAGGTTTTTCGTTGAGGGACACGAGGGGCTTTTGCTTGATGACGAGCTGTTTGCCACCCTTGCATCCGCCTGCGGCTACACCATTTCCACTCACCGTCTGGCTGATCCCGTTAAAAATTCCGACGGTACTATTGACCTATCCGAATACGGTCTTGTCAGCGAGCTTCGCACGAAAACGGAGTACCCTGAGGGTACCGGCACCGAATCCGGCAACCTTTCGGATATGGCAGGCGAGGGCGTAACGGTGGAATACATGTACGAGCCTACCAAATACACTATTACCACTATGACGGGTGAGGAGTATACCGTCACCGTCGGCGACATGACGCTGACAGGCAGCGGCTACTACGCTATGTACGAGAGCAGAGATACAGTTTACGTGTTAAACTCCGCCAATATCACCGAGGGTATGATGATCCCCGTTGAAGCCCTTGTAGTTCCTACGATAGTGTACACCTCGTCCAATCAGTATTACGACGTTTCCGACTTTACCTACCGCTCGCACATAGATTACGACGAGATGTACCTCGGACTTCTCTCCGAGCTTCTTGAGGTCTCGCGCGAGGATCTGACAAACGCTACCGACGAGGAGCTTGCACAGTACGAGAAAAAATACGACGAGATAATCTCAAACATGCCCGACGACGAGTTTTCAAAAATGTACGACGCGGCTCTTGCAAAAAACTCCACCGTCGTCACCGCATTTTCCTATATTCCTCTATCAAAAAGAGAAAATCAGCTTTATTCAACTCTTCCCTTCCAAATGTCATCAAAGTACATGGCTGGATATCTGCCCGACTCGAATAACATTTATTCCGTCCTGCAGAATCTGAACACCATGACTATCGATAAGGTAGTAAAGCTCGGACCGTCCGACGACGACCTTGAAAAATACGGCTTGAGCAGCCCTGCTCATATCATCAGCTACTACCTGAACACCTCCGAGGGCAGTGTTTACAACCACGTTGAGATAAGCGCCAACACCGACGGCGTTTACTACGCATATTCCCCCGACTACGATATGATAGTGGAGTTTGCCGAGCATCAGGCTCCCTTCCTTGAGTGGGAGGACGTGGACTGGTACAGCCGCGAATTTTTCGGATTTAATATCGCCCATATCACGGAGATAATCGTTGAGAGCAAGGACACGACCGTCCACTTCCTGCTTGACAATTCTGCCTCCACAAAGGTAGACAAAAACGGCGTACCTACCATCGGTACGGATAAGCTGACAGTATATGCAAACGGCAAAAAGCTGGATTACAGCATATACGTCACCAAGCCCTCGGGCTCGTCCGCAAAGGAGACAGCAGTGTATAACTTCAAGCGCTTTTTTGCATACTCCCTTGCTACCGCCTCGCTGGAGGGCATGGCGGAGCTGTCAGACGACGAGATACAGGCGTTCCTTGAGTCTCCCGACTCCGAGTGTCAGCTGAAGCTTACCGTTATCGGTAACGACGGCGACTATATTGCCCGCGACGAGAACGGAAAACCCGTGCGCGAGTCAAACTCGGTCTGCAACGTATACAGATTCTATCAATACTCCGAGCGTAAATCGTTTATGACCGTTGAAGCTCTCGATTCGCCAAGCTCGGCAAGCGATCCCTCGCAGGCACAGGGCAGATTCTACGTTTCCCGCTCCTTCTGCGACAAAATAATCGCGGACGCCGTGCGCGTGATGACCGGCAAGGAAGTACCTCTCGATTCCAAATACTGATACAATACCCGAAAGGAAATTTGACGTTATGGCAAAATTACAGATAAGAAAGCTTGGCGACGAGGCTCTCCGCAAGGTTTGCCGTCCCGTTGAGACTATAACCCCTCGCGTTCACCGTCTGCTCGACGATATGGTGGAAACCATGCGCGACGCAAACGGCTGCGGGCTTGCCGCACCCCAGGTGGGCATTCTCCGCCGAATAGTAGTTATTGAGGTGGAGGAGGGACAGGTCATTGAGCTGATAAACCCCAAGATCGTTGCCTACTCGGGAGAGCAGGAGGCGGAGGAGGGCTGCCTCTCCATCCCCAACAGATGGGGAACCACCAAGCGCCCCATGCACGTTACCGTCCGCGCGCTTGACCGCAACGGTAAGGAGATAGAGCTGACGGGAAGCGACCTGCTTGCCCGCGCCTTCTGCCACGAGCTTGACCATCTTGACGGCAAGCTGTTCATTGATATTGCCAAAATGGCGGAGGATCAATAAATGCGCATACTCTTTATGGGCACTCCCGATTTTGCCCTGTTTTCCCTCAAAGCACTTTGTGAGGCGGGACGCGACGAGATAGTGGGAGTTGTCACCCAGCCCGACAAGCCCAAGGGCAGAGGCTACACACTCACTCCCCCGCCCGTTAAGGTATACGCCGAGGAGCGCGGTATTCCCGTTTTTCAGCCTGCGACCTTAAAGGACGGCGCGTTTGCGAATGAGCTTGCTTCTCTTGCTCCTGACCTTATTGCCGTTGTAGCGTATGGAAAAATTCTGCCCGCATACGTTCTCGACTATCCGAAGCACGGCTGCATAAATGTCCACGGCTCGCTCCTTCCCGCCTATCGCGGCGCGGCTCCCATGCAGCGCGCGATAATGGAGGGTTGTCCCGTCACGGGTATTACCACAATGTATATGGCGGCGGGACTTGATACCGGCGACATGCTGCTCAAAAAAGAGTTTGTCATTGAAGAAAATTTCAATTTTGAGGACGTCCACGACGGACTTGGCGCGCTGGGTGCTGAAGCTCTGCTCCAAACCGTTGAGCGAATACGACTTGGCACTGCCGTCCGCGAGGTGCAGGACGACAGCCTTGCCACCTATGCGGCAAAAATTGAAAAATCGGATTGCCTTATAGACTTTTCAAAAGACGCGCAAACTATCCATAACACCGTGCGCGGTCTTTCCCCCATTCCGCTCGCCTTCACCAAAATGCCAAACGACAAGCTGCTCAAATTAGTTCGCTCGCGTCTTTGCCGTGATATGCACACCGATGCCCCTTGCGGTACCGTTATTTCTCTTGACGACGCGGGTGACGGACGGGTGCTTGTCGCCTGCGGCGGCGGAACGGTCATCTCGTTTGAGCGCCTGCTCCCCGAGGGCAAAGGACAAATGAATGCGGCTGATTTCATTCGCGGCAGACGGCTGTCTGTGGGAGATCGGCTCGGCGAATAAAGCTTTGGAGGTTTCCATGATATTTGGACTCTTTATGGGCGACTGGACGCTTATTCCCGTCTTTGTCGCTATGATATTTACGTTTGTCGCGCAGATAAACGTAAAGTCTACGTTTAATAAATACCAAAATGTCCGCAACAGGCGAAGCATCACGGGTGCTGAGGCTGCTCGAAAAATACTTGATGCAAATGGACTTTCACACACCAGTGTGGAGCGCGTGTCGGGCGAGCTTACCGATCACTACGATCCTCGCGCTGACATTATACGTCTGTCTGACAGCGTGTATTCCTCCACCTCTGCCGCCGCAGTCGGAATCGCGGCTCACGAGGCGGGACACGCCATTCAGCACGCGCAGAAATATTTTCCCATCAAGATCCGCGCGGCTATCATTCCAATAACCAATCTCGGATCAAAGCTATCTATGCCGCTTTTTCTTATAGGCTCTATTTTAGCCTATGCGACGGCTATCCCCTCTCCCCTTGCCACCCCGCTTATGCTTGCAGGTATAATTTGCTTCTCCTTTTCAACCCTTTTTCAGCTTGTGACTCTGCCCACCGAGTTCAACGCCTCGGCAAGAGCTATGGCAACTCTCAGAGGCTCTGCAATGCTTGACACAGGAGAGCTGAAGGCGGCACGCAAGGTGTTGACCGCCGCCGCCCTGACCTACGTTGCGGCGCTGGCGTACTCCCTTATTTACCTGCTCCGTCTTATTCTTATATTTAACGGCAACCGCCGCAGATGACCGAAAAATGAAAAACAAAAACATTGATGCATCAAAAAAATCCGTCACTTCTCCGCGTTTGCTCGCACTTGACGTGCTGATTCGGGTAGAGGGCGGACAATACGCAAATATAGCCCTCGACACCGCCCTTGGCAGACACGAGCTATCCCCCGAGGACAAGGCGCTGTTTACCTCTCTTGTGTACGGCGTGCTTGAACGTCGGGTGACGCTGGATTTTATTTTGTCCCAATTCTCGGCGCGCAAGCTTTCCGACGTGGACGCGCAGACGCTTTGCGCCCTGCGAATGGGACTGTATCAGCTTGTCTACCTTGACCGCGTGCCCGATTTTGCCGCCATCAACGAAAGCGTTGCCGTCGCTTTGCGAAAAAGCTCGGGGTTTGTCAACGCCGTATTGCGTGCTTATCTGCGCTCGGTCGAGGGCAAGAAGCGGGAAACGCATTTTACTCCCGCCGATTTTGCGGACAGATATTCCGCGCTTGCGGACAAGCCAAATCTTGCCCGCTCGGTGGCTTACGGACTCCCCCTCCCCCTCGCGGAGAAATTTATCGCCGCATTCGGAGAGGAAAAGGCGGAGCGCGTTATGGCGGCGTTTGCTCAAAGGCCGCCCATTACTCTGCGTGTAAACACATTGAGAACAACCGTAGGTGCAGTCAAAAACAGCTTGTCGAAGCAAGGATTTTCTGTATCTGACGGTCTTTACCTCGATTCAACTCTCCGACTCGACAAGGGCGGGGTTTTTGACGGCGATGAATTCAAAAACGGTCACATATTCGTTCAGGACGAGGCATCACAGCTCTGCGTTGAGGTGCTTGGCGCACAGGCAGGCGAGCTTGTAATAGACACCTGCTCCTGCCCCGGCTCCAAGGCTTTCGGCTGCGCTATTCGCATGGAAAACAGCGGCGAGATATTCAGCTTTGATTTGCATGAAAGCAAGCTCTCTCTCGTACAAAAGGGTGCAAAGAGGCTTGGCATCGACATTATAAAAACGCAAAGGCGGGACGCTCGTGACCCCGATAAGTCCTTGATAGAAAAGGCAGATCGCGTGCTTTGCGACGTTCCCTGCTCAGGCCTCGGCGTTATTTCCAAAAAGCCGGAGATTCGCGGGAAGGATCTTACCGAGGCGGCAAAGCTACCCGCAATTCAACGGGAAATTCTTGAGCAGAGCGCGAAATACTTAAAGCGCGGCGGCGTGCTTGTCTACTCCACCTGCACTCTGCTGCCCGAGGAAAACGGTGCGGTAGTCAGCGATTTCCTTAAAAATCACCCCGAATTTTGCGCGGTGGATTTTGAGTTTTCCCCGCGCCGCCAAGGACTTTCTGCAATACGCTCAGAGCGGGGTTGCATTACCCTCACGCCCGATGAGTATGGCACGGACGGCTTCTTCATTGCCAAGCTAAAAAGACTTTAAACCTTTACACACAAAGGAAATTTATACATGAACAACAATCTTCCCTCCCTTCTGTCAATGTCGCGGGAGGAGCTTTGCGACTTGATGATCTCTATCGGCGAACCGAAGTACCGCGCCGAGCAGCTGTTCGTTCAGCTTCACCGCGGGCTCTCTCCAGACGAGATGACAAACATCTCCAAGGTCACAAAACAAAAGCTGTCAGAGGTGGCAAGCTACCACCTACCACGCCCAAAGCGACGACTTGTCAGCGCCATTGACGGCACGGTCAAATACTTATTTGAGCTTGCCGACGGCAATTGCGTGGAGTCGGTGGTCATGAAATACGAGCATGGCAACACGATATGCATATCCTCGCAGGTCGGCTGTCGCATGGGCTGCAAATTCTGTGCCTCCACTATTGGAGGAAAGGTTCGCGACCTTGACGCGGGCGAGCTGCTCGGTCAGGTA
The DNA here is from genome assembly GCA_015065065.1 of Oscillospiraceae bacterium. GTDB lineage: Bacteria > Bacillota > Clostridia > Oscillospirales > CAG-272 > CAMEON01. Next base: position 29,669 of record SVQX01000010.1, on the reverse strand, counting down.
ATCGCCGCGCAAAAGGACTCAAACGAGCGCATTTCCAACATTGTTATGATGGGAATTGGCGAGCCGCTTGACAACTACGACAACGTGCTGAAATTTTTGCGCCTTGTGGGCGACGAAAAGGGTATTTGCATAGGTCAGCGGCACATTTCCCTCTCTACCTGCGGTATCGTTCCCAAAATTTACGAGCTGGCAAAGGAAAATCTACAGATCACTCTCTCCATCTCGCTTCACGCGGCGGACGACACGACGCGCAGTGCCATAATGCCCGTCAACAACAAGTGGGGCGTTGAGGAGCTGATGCGTGCCTGCAAGGATTATTATAGCGCATCGGGACGCAGAATTTCTTTTGAATATACGCTGATATCGGGCAAAAACGATTCCCGAGAGAATGCTCTGTCCCTTGCCGAGCTGCTCAACCGCAGCCTGCGGACGCGCAACAGCACCATGCCAATTCACGTCAACCTTATTCCCGTAAACGAGGTAGAGGAGACCGGCTTTGTTCGGGCGGACGAGGCTGCTATCCGCACGTTTGCAAAAACGCTTGAAGCAAAAGGCATTCGCGCCACTGTGCGCCGCAAGCTCGGGGCGGACATCAACGCCTCCTGCGGTCAGCTGCGACGGGCGGACGGAAAGGAGCTTTAATGTCATACACCAAATATTCCTTTTCCACAAAAAAGCCGTCGCCGCTTGTTCACTCGGCGGTAATAATATCCTACGCCTTGGGCGTCCTTTTGTACGCGACATCAACAGTGGAGGGTATTCCCTATCCCATTATATTTCAGACGGCTACTATTTTACTGCTTGCCGTGGGAACGTATCTGCTTTTCCGATTTGTATTCAAAAAATTCACTTATGAGATAAGCGAAAACAGCGAGCGCACACTCGATCTTGTCATTACCGAAACGGTAGGCAAAAAGCAGACAGTCGTGGCGAGAATGGCGCTTGCAAGGATAAGTCGCGCCGAAATAATAGACTCAAAAGCGTTCAAGGTCGAGCTTGCGACTCGCAAGAAGGAACGCCTGCTCCTGTTTAGGTACGACAACCGCCTCGTCGCCCCGCGCGTGTGCCTCGTGGAGTTCCCGGATGAAAACTCAATAGTGGTTTTCCACGATGACCAAGCCATGGCTCAGCTTCTGCGCGACAACATTGGCGGCAAAGAGTTCGCGGCGTACGAGGGGTAATAATGCGGCTCTGCCCCATGCCCTCCCCCACCTCGGATAAATTTAAAAATCTATTGGTATTGTTATATTTTCAACCGTATGGCGGGGGTTTAACATAGGCTCCCTTGTGTAAAGGGAGGCTCAAATTGAAAATTTTCGCGTTGGCGTGTTGATTTTTTTGATATCAAAAAAACACCTCATCCACCGCTAACGCGGTCTCCCTTCCCCCACTGGGGAATGCTTAATGTAGCGATTACCGCACGGTTATTTTTCATCCAAGTGCAGAATATGCGGTGATTTCCGCAAACACCGCGCATTGAATTATCACCAAGCCTTCTCCGGTGGGAGAAGGTGGCGCGGCGAAGCCGTGACGGATGAGGTGTTTTTCCATGATGTAAAATGCATTTATCCGTATTTCGGATTATTGATGATTTCTGCGGTATTTCGGGAGGAGACCATTTGCTTGCAAATGGTCTCCTCCCGTTTATGTGTTGATAATTTTTGCGATATTACTTGTGCCGCGCCAATCCTTCGCGTCGCCGCCCCGTTGTCATCCTTGAGCGTAGCGAAGGATCTCGGGGCGGCTCGCTCGGGATGACAGCTGCGGTGTCCGTCGTTCCTTTATTTTCCATTTTTAACTCTCCCCTAAAAATGAATATTTCCGCTTTGGCGGAAAGCCGCCTCAATTATTCATTATTCATTATTCATTATTCTTTATACTTTATTTTTTCTCCTTCGCTTCGTGTATTATTGAAAATTTCACCTTTAAAACTGCAAAAAACCTTTACAATCGCGAGAAAATATGCTATAATTAAAATGAATAAGTATGTATAACCACGAAAGGAGGGACTGCCATGAAAAAGTCTGCGCTGATACTGTCAACAGAAAAGCGACTTTTTGAAGCATGCCCTCCTTTTCTGCTCTCTCTCATTCGTTTTTTCGCTGCCCACGGCGAGCGAGCATATCCCGTCGGCGGCTGTGTCCGCGACACCATGATGGGTCGCGAGCCTAACGATTGGGATATTGCCGTTACCACGTCCCCCGACCAAACTGTGGAGCTGTGCGCTATGCTGGGACTTAAAACCGTCCCCACGGGTATCGCCCACGGCACGGTGACCGTCGTTTTTCCCGACAAATCTACCGTGGAAGCCACCACCTGCCGCACCGACGGCGAATACAGCGACTCCCGCCACCCCGAAAACGTGACCTTTACAGGTAAGATCGAGGACGACCTGTCCCGCCGCGATTTCACCGTTAACGCTATGGCGGCAGACCTTGACGGCACGGGAAGATCGTTTGAGATCATTGACCTTTTTAACGGCTCCTCCGACATTGAGAAAAAAATCATCCGCGCCGTAGGCGATCCTGAGCTTCGTTTTACGGAGGACGCCCTGCGTATTCTCCGCGCCATCCGTTTTGCCGCTCGGCTGGGCTTTGAAATTCACCGCGACACCGAGGAGGCAGTGGCACGGACCCACCACGGACTCCGCAAAATATCCCGCGAACGCATATCCTCCGAGCTGGCACAGATCCTCTCCTCTGACTCCGCCGACGGGGGCATCCGCCTGCTTGCAGATCTGAATATTCTCGGCGTGATCCTGGGACTTGATGCAGACGAGCCGCTTGAGCTAAACCCGAGCGTTCAGCTGTCCTCTCTTGACAGTACGCTCCCTCTGCGCCTTGCTGCGCTTATCATGAGTCTTGACCTTGACGGCGATACGGCTGATACAGTGATAGAGTCGCTCAAGCTCCCCACCGCCGTGTCTGATGAATGTAAACTTTATCTGTCAGCGCAGGATGCTGATATTGAAATATCCCCCGTTGGTGCGCGCAGACTGCGTAAAGTCTTTGGTGACAACACGTACAACCTTATCGCGCTTGCCGAGGAGCTGTCCCTCTGCGGTCTTGACGCGAATACCGCCGCTCAGCTTTACCACCTTGTGGCACGCTCGGAAATTGAGGATGACTGCATCAGCCTGCGACAGCTTGCTCTGTCGGGCGACGACCTTATCTCTCTCGGCGTCCCCCGCGGACGGGAGGTCGGCGACGCACTTAATACTTTGCTGGAGCAGGTTATTTTGCGCCCCGAGCTGAACACTCGCGAGCAGCTTGCGGATATCGTAGAGAAAATATGCAATTATTCGTCGAAAATTGAATAATTATTCACAATATATTCAGTTTTGTTGAATATAATCACATTTTTTGCTTGTGTTTTAGAATGTTTATGCATAAATTATCTTGACATACGTAAAAAATTTGATATAATAGTAGAAAACTGAAAAAATATGCTCGGAGGAGTATCTCCATGAATCAAAAAATCAAGGTTTTCATAGACGGTAAAGAGGGCACGACAGGTCTTCAGATATACGACCGCATGATGGCGCGCGGCGACGTTGAGCTGTTGCTCTTGCCTGACGATCTTCGCAAGGACGTAGATGCCCGACGTGAATTTATAAATAAAAGCGATGTGACCTTCCTCTGTCTGCCCGACGCGGCGGCTATTGAGGCGGCGGCACTGTGTGAAAACGAAAAAACCATAATAATCGACGCCTCCACCGCGCACCGAACACATCCCGATTGGGACTACGGCTTTCCCGAGCTGTCGGCAGCTCACCGCGAGGCGATCAAGGTCAGCCGACGTATTGCAAACCCCGGCTGTCACGCAAGCGGATTTTTGGCGCTCGTTTATCCGCTTGTGAAAATGGGCATTATCGCTCCCGATTATCCACTTGTTTCTTACTCTCTGACGGGCTACTCGGGAGGCGGCAAAAAGATGATAGCAGAATACGAGGCGGCAGACCGCGACGTCCTGCTTGACTCTCCGCGTCAGTACGCCATAGGACAGACTCACAAGCACCTGCGCGAAATGCAGGCGGTTGCGGGACTGACTCATCCCCCCGTATTTTCCCCCATTGTCGGCGACTTTGCGCAGGGCATGGAGGTCAGCGTTCCGCTGTACGGACATTTGATGAGCGGCGTTTCAAATCTTGAAGAGCTACACGCAAAATTCTGCGCATACTACAATGGACAGCCTATGGTAGAGGTCCTTCCGCTTATGGGCGAGGGCGTCCTTGACCGTGGCTTCGTTCCCTCAAATATGTACGCGAGCGACAACCGCATGCATATTCTGATTGCGGGAAATCTTAAAGACGGCGACGGCAGAGTCCTGCTTTGCGCGTTGTTTGACAATCTGGGCAAGGGCGCTTCGGGCGCGGCTGTACAGAATATGAATATCGCACTCGGACTTGACGAGTGTATGGGACTTATCTGACGAAAGGAATTTGATCTTATCATGAATTTTATATACTCTGACAAGGGAATTTGTCTGCCTCGCGGCTTCCGCGCCTCGGGAATCCATTGCGGCATCCGCAAAAACAAGACCAAGCGCGACCTTTCGCTTATCGTCAGCGACGTGCGCTGCTCGGCGGCGGCACTGTATACCGCAAATCTCGTTAAGGGCGCGCCTATTACCGTCACCAAGAAAAATATTTCCGACGGCTATGCACAGGCTGTGATCGCCAACAGCGGAAACGCCAACACCTGCAACGCAAACGGCATCGAGATCGCCGAGCGTATGTGCGCTCTGGTTGAAAAGCATACGGGAATTCCCGCCGCTGACGTTGTGGTGGCATCCACGGGCGTTATCGGTCAACCGCTTGACATAACCCCTATTGAGGGCGGAATGGACGAGCTTGTCGCGAGCCTCGGATATGACAACAGCATCCACGCAAACGAGGGGATTATGACTACGGATACAAAAACCAAATCCGTAGCCGTCAGCTTTGAGCTTGACGGTAAGACCTGCTCCGTCGGCGGAATTGCAAAGGGCTCTGGCATGATACACCCCAACCTTGCGACTATGCTCGTTTTTCTCACAACAGATGTTGCCATCACCCCCGAAATGCTCAAAAAGGCACTTACCGACGACGTTGCAGATACCTTTAACATGACCAGCGTTGACGGCGACACCTCCACCAACGATACCCTGTGCATCCTTGCAAACGGCATGGCGGGCAACGCGATTATCGACTGTGATGGCAAGAGCTTTGAAATATTCAAATCCGCTCTCCACGCGCTGACCTCCGAAATGTGCAAGATGATTGCCGAGGACGGAGAAGGAGCTACGCATCTGCTTATCTCCACCGTTACGGGCGGCAAGACCAAGGACGACGCGCGCAAGATAGCAAAGAGCATTGTTTGCTCCTCCCTTACAAAGGCGGCTATTTTCGGCGCTGACGCAAACTGGGGGCGCGTGCTTTGCGCTATCGGTTACAGCGGCGCTGACGTAAGTATTGACGGCGTTGACGTTGATTTCGTTTCCGCAGCGGGCGAGATAGCAGTCTGCCGCGGCGGCGCCGGAGTTGAATTCTCAGAGGAAAAAGCCAAGGAAATATTGCTCCAAAAGGAAATCACCGTCAAAGTTACCCTGCACGACGGCGACGCGAGCGCCGAGGCTTACGGCTGTGACCTTACCTATGATTACGTCAAAATAAACGGCGATTACAGAACTTGAAAGCGGAGGCTATTATGATCAGCAACGAAATAAAATCACAGGTGCTTATTCAGGCACTCCCCTATATCAAAAAATATTCGGGACAGATAGTAGTTATCAAGTACGGCGGAAATGCTATGATAAACGAGGAGCTAAAGGACGCCGTTATGAACGATATCGTCCTGCTCACCCAGATCGGCATCAAGGTGGTGCTGGTACACGGCGGCGGCCCTGAGATCTCTGCGGCGCTCAAGCAGATGAACGTTCAGTCCACCTTCGTTGGCGGTCTGCGCAAGACCGACGAGGAAACCGTAAAGGTAGTGCAAATGGTGCTGGCAGGAAAGGTCAACAAGGATCTTGTCAACCTCATTCAGCTTCGCGGCGGAAGTGCTATCGGACTTTGCGGAATTGACGGTCACATGCTCACCGCCGAAAAGATAAATGACGATCTCGGCTTTGTCGGCGACATTACCGAGGTCAATTCAAAGCCGATACTTGACGCGCTCTCTCTCGGCTACATACCCGTTATCTCCTCCGTTGCCTGCGACGGCGACGGCAACGTATACAATGTCAACGCGGACACTGCGGCGGCAAAGATTGCGGGCGAGCTTCGCGCTCACAGCATGATCTCGCTGACAGATATCGAAGGCTTGCTGGAGGACGTCAACGACCCCGCATCCCTTATCCCTGACGTATCTATCGGACAAGTTCCGAGAATGATAAAGGAGGGCATTATATCGGGCGGTATGATCCCCAAGATCGACTGCTGTGTCGAGGCTATCCGCCGCGGCGTAAAGCAGGTCGCCATTATCGACGGCAGAGTGCCGCACTCTATTTTGGTGGAGCTGCTCTCTGACAAGGGTATCGGCACGCTGTTCCATTGATATACAGACAGAAAGGTATGTTTATGAATACAAGCGAAATAAAAAAGGCGGACGGCGAATTTATTGCCAACACCTATGCCCGCTTCGATCTGCTGCTTGACTCGGCAGAGGACGGCGTGCTGCTCGGCGAGGACAAAAAATATATCGACTTCGGCAGCGGGATCGGCGTTTCCGCATTCGGCGTTTCGGACAAGCTTTGGGCGGATGCCGTGTGTGCGCAGGCGCGAAAGCTCTCTCACACCTCCAACCTCTACTACACTGCTCCCTGCGTGGAGCTTGCCAAGAAGCTTTGCGCTCGCACAGGAATGAAAAAGGTGTTCTTCGGAAATTCGGGTGCGGAGGCAAACGAGTGCGCTATCAAGACCGCGCGCAAATATTCCTGCGACAAATACGGTGCTGACGCCAAGAGATACACCATTGTAACTCTTGTAAACTCCTTCCACGGTAGAACAATGCTGACTCTCGCCGCAACGGGGCAGGATGTTTTTCACACCGACTTCTATCCCTTCCCAGAAGGATTCAAGCACACCCCCGCCAACGACATTGAAGCACTCAAGGTGGCGCTGACGGACGACGTTTGTGCGCTTATGATAGAGTGCGTGCAGGGCGAGGGCGGCGTTCTCCCTCTTGAAGCCGAGTTTATCAAGGCGGCAAGAGAGCTATGCGACGAGCTGGATATTCTCCTTATCGTCGACGAGGTGCAAACGGGCAACGGACGCACGGGCGCGCTTTACGCATACATGAATTTCGGCATAACCCCCGACATTGTTACCACCGCAAAGGGACTTGGCGGCGGCCTGCCCATCGGCGCGTGCATGATGGGAGAGAAGGTCGAAAACACCATGACCGCAGGCAAGCACGGCTCTACGTTTGGCGGCAATCCTATCGCCGCTGCGGGCGCCGTTACCGTCATTGACAGGCTGGACGAGGCTTTCCTCGCCACGGTGCGCGTAAAATCAGCGTATCTCAAGGAAAAGCTTTCAAAAATCAACGGAATTCACTCTGTATCGGGCATGGGACTTATGCTCGGACTTGAGGTGGATGACGCAAAGACGGTGCTTGCAAAATGCCTTGAGCGCGGACTGCTTGTGCTAACGGCTAAGACCAAGCTTCGTCTGCTCCCTCCTCTCAACGTCACATACGAACAGCTCGATGAGGCGGTAGCTATTATCGCCGACGCACTGAGCGAATAAATCGAAAAAAGGAACTACTTATATGAATCATTTTCTCACGCTTATGGACTGTACGCCCGAGGAGATCGAAAACCTTCTTGATGTTGCGGATCAGCTCAAATATGAAAATCACCACCACATTTCCCACAAGCACCTCGACGGCTGCACGCTGGGAATGATATTTGCAAAATCCTCTACCCGCACCCGCGTTTCCTTTGAGGTAGGTATGTATCAGCTTGGCGGTCAGGCGCTCTTTCTGTCCTCCAACGACATTCAGCTTGGCAGAGGCGAGCCGGTGCGAGATACCGCCCGCGTGCTTTCGCGCTATCTTGACGGCATTATGATAAGAACCTTCAAGCAGTCCGACGTTGAGGAGCTTGCAAGCTACGGCTCTATTCCGATCATCAACGGTCTTACCGACTACTGCCATCCCTGTCAGGTGCTTGCCGATCTGCAAACCATACGCGAGTACAAAAAATCCTTTAAGGGACTCAAGCTCACCTTTATCGGCGACGGCAATAATATGGCAAACTCCCTTATCGTGGGAACTATAAAAATGGGTATGCAGTGCGCTATCGCTTGCCCCAAGACTCATCAGCCCGACGAGGCACTTATGAAATGGGGCTTTGACCAAGGTCTGCTCACTGTCACCGACAATATTGAGAAGGCAGCGGCAGGCGCGGATATTCTCTACACCGACGTATGGGCGAGCATGGGTCAGGAGGCAGAGGCAGAACGCCGCAAAAAGATCTTCGAAGGCTTCCAGATAAACTCCAAGGTGATGGAGGCGGCTAACCCCGACGCTATGGTACTCCACTGCCTCCCCGCTCACAGAGGTGAGGAGATCACCGACGACATCCTCGAATCCCACGCCGATAATATATTCGACGAAGCAGAAAATCGCCTCCACGCTCAAAAGGCTGTTATGCTCACTTTGATGAGAAAGTGATTGGGATGATTGTATGCGGGGCGTTGCCCCCGCACCCCACCAAACTTTCTTGAAAGAAAGTTTGGATCAAAGAACTTTGCTGACAAATTTTCTTGTTCAGATTTGTTTAGATGGTTACAGTCAAAGACATCTCTATAACCCCCGTGGGTCCCTTACCCACTCTGTTATTAGACTGAAAAAGGAAAATTTCCGCCACGGCGGAAATCAACAATCATTTTCAATTATCAATTCTCAATTTTCAATTTTAAATTACCCCGCGTAACGGGCAGATGACGTTGCGTGACGGTTTTAAATAAAAATTTATTCTACGCGCTCAAAAAGGAGAAAGAAACGTATGAAAAAGGTCTATCTGATTCTTCAAAACGGCAGGATCTTTGAGGGCAGAGCATTTGGCGCAGACGGCCAGGTGTGCGGAGAGCTCGTTTTCTCTACCGGTGTTACAGGCTACCTTCAATCTTTGACCGACCCGTCCTATTACGGGCAAATCTTGGTTCAAACCTTTCCCTTGATCGGCAACTACGGTTTAGTTCCCGAGGAATTCGAATCCCCCGACACTCATCTTGCGGGCTACGTCGTCCGCGAATGCTGTGACGCCCCGTCAAACTATCGCTGTAAGGGTAGACTTGACGAGTGGCTGAAGGAACGCGGCGTGGTGGGAATATGCGGCGTTGATACGCGCGCGCTGACCGCCATCATTCGTGAATACGGCTCTATGAAGGCTATCATCACGGACACACCGCCCGCCGAGAATTCTCTCCCCGACGAGCTGACAGTATACAGCGTGCGCGAGGCGTCAAAGAACGCCGTTGCGACAGTAAGCTGTAAAAAGCAGGAGGTTTTCGCCCCCTCAAACGCAAAACTCAAGGTTGCTCTTTACGATTTCGGAGCAAAAAAGAGTCTTATCCTATCCCTTCTTGAAAATGGCTGCTCCGTAACTCTCCTTCCCTACAACACCCCTGCGTCCGAGGTACTGTCGGGCGGCTATGACGGCGTCGTGCTGTCGGGCGGCCCGGGTAACCCTGAGGACGATCCGCAGGTTATTATTGAAATTCGCAAGCTCATCTCAAGGCTGCCCATTCTGGCAACCGGACTTGGATTCCAGCTTCTTGCTCTGTCGGTGGGCGCGTCCACGTCCAAGCTCAAATGCGGTCACCGCGGCTCAAATCAGCCCGTCCGCGACCTGTCGCTTGACATCTGCTGCACCACCTACCAAAATCACGGCTACACCGTGGATGCGGCAACGCTGCCTCCTTATGCCCGAGTCAGCTTTGTAAACGTAAACGACGGCTCGGTGGAGGGCATCGACTATCCCGCGCACCGCGCGATCTCGGTACAGTTCGACCCCGAGATGGACGGTCCGAAAAATCACCGCCGCTTATTTGACGAGTTTGTTGCCATGATGACAAATACGGAGAAAGGAGAATAATCATGCCGCTTGATAAGTCTATTAAAAAGGTTTTAGTTATCGGCTCAGGTCCTATCGTTATTGGTCAGGCAGCCGAATTCGACTACGCAGGCGCGCAGGCGTGCCGCGTGCTGAAATCCCGCGGTATTGACGTGGTTCTTCTCAACTCTAACCCCGCAACTATTATGACGGACAAGGCACTCGCCAACGAGATATACCTTGAGCCGCTTACTCTTACAACCGTTAAGCGCATAATCGAAAAGGAAAAGCCGGACTCCATTCTCGCCACTCTCGGCGGTCAGACGGGACTTACCCTCGCTATGCAGCTTTACAAGGAAGGCTTCTTTGAAACGCACAACGTCCGCCTGCTCGGCACTGACGCCGAGGCTATCATCAAGGCGGAGGACAGAGAGCTTTTCAAGGATACCATGCTGAAAATCGGTCAGCCTCTCATTCCCTCGGATATTGCCGAAACGCTTGACGAGGCAAAGGAGATCGCCACCCGTATCGGCTACCCCGTTATCATTCGTCCCGCGTTCACTCTTGGCGGCTTCGGCGGCGGCGTTGCAGACAACGAGGAGGAGCTTTGCGAGGTCGCGGCAAACGGACTTGAGCAGTCCCCCATCACGCAGATCCTCGTTGAAAAATATATCTACGGCTGGAAGGAGATCGAGTTTGAGGTCATCCGCGACCACAAGGGCAACCACCTTGCGGTCTGCTCCATGGAAAACGTAGACCCCGTAGGCGTTCACACGGGTGACTCTATAGTCGTAGCTCCCGCTATGACCTTGGCGGCGGAGGAATACAATATGCTCCGCACAGCATCGCTTGACATTATTGACGAGCTGGGAATTGAGGGCGGCTGTAACTGTCAGTTCGCACTTGATCCCGTATCCAAGCAGTACGCCGTTATTGAAGTCAACCCCCGCGTTTCCCGCTCCTCCGCGCTTGCGTCCAAGGCAACGGGATATCCTATCGCAAAGGTTTCGGTACAGATAGCTCTCGGCTACACCCTCGACGAGATAAAGAACGAGGTCACGGGCAAGACCTTTGCTTGCTTTGAGCCGACTGTCGACTACGTGGTGCTGAAAATGCCCAAGTGGCCCTTTGACAAGTTTGCGCAGTCCACCCGACTGCTGGGAACGCAGATGAAGGCGACGGGCGAGGTCATGAGCATCGCTCCCTCCTTTGAGGAAGCGCTGATGAAGGCGGTAAGGGGTGCGGAAATTTCACAGGACACCCTCAACTGCAAGCTCGATCTTCTTGGCGGCGATCCTTACGCCGCGCTCGGACGCAACGACGACAGACGTCTGTTCCGCATTTTCGCGGCTCTCAAGGCGGGCATCTCCGTTGACGATATTTACACCATCACCAAGATAGATAAATTTTTCCTCTCAAAGCTCGCGGCACTGGCAGACTTTGAAAAAGAGCTTGCTACGGTTGAGAATATTGACGAGGAACTTTACGAGAAAGCAAAGAAGCTGGGATATACCGACGAGGCTATCAGCCGCATTTCGGGTATCAACTCCCTCCCCGCTCACCGCGCGACCTGCTACAAGATGGTGGACACCTGCGGCGGCGAGTTTATGGCAGAGCGCCCTTACTTCTACGGCACACACGATGACATATCGGGCGACGAAACCAAGCCTTTTATGAACCCCGACAAAAAGACTGTCGTTGTTCTCGGTTCAGGACCTATCCGTATCGGTCAGGGTATCGAGTTTGACTATTCCTCCGTCCACTGCGTATGGGCGCTCAAGGATATGGGCTACGACGTTGCTATCATAAACAACAACCCTGAAACCGTTTCCACCGACTTCGATATTGCGGACAGACTCTACTTTGAGCCACTTACTCCCGAGGACGTGTGGGATATCCTGCAGCTTGAAAAGCCTATAGGCGTCGTAGTTGCATTCGGCGGTCAGACGGCTATTAAGCTTACGGGCTTCCTTGACAAGATGGGCGTTCCCGTTCTCGGAACCTCAGCTGACGGAATCGACCTTGCAGAGGACAGAGCAAGATTTGATGCACTGCTTGAATCCATGAATATTCGCCGTCCCTCGGGTATGGGTGTTTCCACCCTTGAGGAGGCGCTGAACGCAGGCGCGACTCTCGGATACCCCGTTCTCCTCCGCCCCTCTTACGTTATCGGCGGACAGAACATGGTTATTGCGCACGAGCCCGCTGACGTTGAAAAGTATATGAGCAAGATCCTGTCATCGGGTATTGACAACCCCGTTCTCGTAGACAAATATATGATGGGTACGGAGCTTGAGGTTGACGTTATCTCGGACGGCAAGGACGTTCTTATCCCCGGTATTATGGAGCATATCGAGCGCGCGGGCGTTCATAGCGGTGACTCTATCGCGGTATACCCGCCCTACAATCTCACCGACAAAATGCGCGAAACCCTTTGCGAATGCTCAACAAAGCTCGCTCTCAGCCTTGGCACAAAGGGACTTGTAAATATTCAATACCTTATCTACGAAAACGAGCTTTACGTTATTGAGGTCAACCCTCGCGCATCCCGTACCATTCCTTACATCAGCAAGGTAACGGGCGTTCCAATGGTTGACATCGCTTCTCAGGTAATGGTCGGCAAGCCGCTCCGCGAGCTTCGCTACGGCACGGGACTTTATAAGGTTCCCCCCTATTGGGCGGTAAAGGTTCCCGTATTTTCCTTTGAAAAGCTGTCCGACGTAAACACCCAGCTCGGTCCGGAAATGAAATCCACAGGCGAGGTGCTTGGCGTTGGCAAAACACTTGACGAGGCTATATTCAAGGGCTTTGTTTCGGCAGGCTTTAACCTCAAAACGCCTACCGCAACAAGTGACGTCGGCGTGTTTATCTCGGTTGATGATCACGACTATTTTGAGATCGTCGGACTTGCAAAGAAGCTGGACGACCTCGGCATGAAGCTGTACGCCACAAGCGGAACGGCGGCGGCTATCTCCCAGCTCGGCATTGACGTTGAGGTGGTAGCCAACCTCGGCGCTGATGCTCACGCCTTGCTCGAAAGCGGCAAGGTGGGCTATATCGTTTACACCGGCGCGTTGCTTGATGACACCATAAGCGAGTTTATCGCCCTGCACCGCAAGGCTATCCAGCTCTCTATTGCAACGCTTACCTCGCTTGATACGGCAAACGCCATGGCTGACGTTATCGCAAGCCGCTATTCACAGCTTAACACCGAGCTTGTTGACCTAAATCACATGCGTCGCGACCGCATGACTCTGCACTTTGCAAAGCTTCAGACGCTTGGAAACGACTATATCTATCTTGACAATCTTGACGGAGAGTCGCAGATAAGCTGTCCCGAATCCCTCGCACTCAAGCTGTGTGACCGCAACTACGGTATCGGCGGCGACGGTATCGTGTTTATCGAAAGATCCAATCACTACGACGCGAAAATCCGTATATTCAACCGTGACGGTAGTGAAGGAAAGGTCGCGGGAAATCCGCTTCGTTGCGTTGCAAAGTATCTGTACGACAAGGGACTTGTGGACGACACGGATATGGTTATTGACACGTGGAGCGGACCGAGAACGGCACACGCCATTCTTGCGGGCGGCGAGGTCGGCTCGGTAACGGTGGATATGGGCGATTACACTCTCGATCCCGCACAGCTTCCTACCACTCTGTCAGCAGACCAAATGATCGACGGTAGCATCAACGTCGGTGGCGACACCTGCAAGATGACCTGCGTTGGTATCGGTAACCCACACGCCGTCGTATTCGTTGGCAACGTTGACGCCGTGAATGTTGGAGCAGTTGGTCCCGAGATTGAAAATCTCCCCATTTTCCCCGAGCGTACAAACGTTGAGTTTATTCGAATTGTAAACCGCACTACTATCAAGATGCGCGTTTGGGAGCGCGGCAACGGTGAAACGCTTGCCTGCGGCTCGGGCGCGTGCGCGGCGGCTGTTGCGGCTGTTGTGAACGGACTTTGCGACACGGATAAGGATATCACGGTAAAGCTTCGCGGCGGCGACCTGCTGGTGCGCGTGAGCGACAATCACGTAAGCCTTACGGGTGACGCGAAGATGGTATTTGAAGGTACTACCGTAATTTAAATTCAATTTAAAAAGCAACCCCGCCGCGGGAATATCTGCGGCGGGATTTGTTTTACAATATAGATATTTTATTGATTATTATCATCCACCGCACAGCGGTGGATGAGGCGTGCTTTTGATTCCTTCCGGATATAGTCACATGTGATACAAAAAACAATCGGACGATTCATCGTTTCGGCAAGTCGCAATATATCCCTATTTTTTAAAATTATCATTGTAATTTCCGCCGATATGTGGTATAATTATAAGGTAAAAAATAACCTTGCTCTTCCGCGCGGGAAAAGCAAAGGAGGAAATATGAGAAGAACAAAAATAGTTTGCACCCTTGGTCCTGCTACCGACAGCCGAGAAATACTTATTGGACTCTGTAAGGCAGGTATGAACGTGGCTCGCCTTAACTTTTCCCACGGTGTTCACGCCGATCACCAGATGCGTATCGATCTTATGAAATCGGTGCGCGAGGAGCTTGGACTCCCTATTGCCATCATGCTTGACACCAAAGGCCCCGAGTACCGCATCAAGACCTTCGAGGGCGGCAAGATCATGCTGCGGGAGGGCGATACCTTTACCTTTACCACCGACGATGTGGTAGGAGACAGTACCCGCGTTTCGGTCAGCTACCCCAAGCTCACCGAGGATATTGCCGCAGGCGACACCGTTCTGCTCAATAACGGACTTCTGTCCTTCGCGGTCGAGCGTGTCGAGGGCGCGGATATTATTTGCCGCGTACTCTGCGGCGGCGAGCTGTCCGACCGCAAGAGCATGAGCTTCCCCGGCAAGGTCATGAAGCAAAAATACTTGTCGGAGCAAGACAAGGCCGATATCAAGTTCGGTGCGGAGAACGGAGTTGATTATATCGCCTGCTCCTTCGTATCGGGCAAGCAGGATCTTGTTGACGTTCACGATTACCTAAAGGAGATAGGCGCTGACGATATCGAGCTTATCGCAAAGATTGAAAATCAGTCGGGCTACGATAACATTGAGGAGATCTGCCGGTGCTGTGACGGTATTATGATAGCGCGCGGAGATATGGGCGTTGAAGTTCCCTTCGAGCAGCTCCCCGCTATGCAAAAATACCTGATAACCAAATGTCGCCTGTTAGGTAAACGCGTCATCACGGCAACCGAAATGCTGGAGTCCATGATACACAATCCCCGTCCTACCCGTGCCGAAATATCCGACGTTGCAAACGCCGTTTACGACGGAACGAGTGCTATTATGCTATCGGGTGAAACGGCAGCGGGTAAATATCCCGTGCAAGCGGTGGCGACTATGGCAAAGATCGCCGAAACCACCGAGAGCGGCATTGATTACAGCCACCTGTTCTACAACTCCGAGTTCAAGATCAAAAACGCCGTTGACGCTATCTCCCACGCCACCTGCGGAATGGCTATCGACCTCAATGCAAAGGCCGTCGTGGCTTGCTCCCTGTCGGGCATGACGGCGCGAATGGTATCCCGTTTCCGCTCGCCCGTGCCGATAATCGGTCTTACCACCAACGAAAGCACGTGGAGAAAGCTTGCCATGTCCTGGGGCGTTATCCCCGCCATGTGCGAGCAGTTTTCCTCCACCGACGTGCTGTTCTATATGGCCAAAAATATAGCCAAGACTACTCTTGGACTCTCACGCGGAGAAAAGATAGTCGTTACCGGCGGCGATACGTCGGGAAAATCCGGAAAAACCAGCCTTATCAAGGTTGAGGAAATTTAACAAAACAGCGGTTTCGCTTTGCGAAACCGCTGTTTTGTTATCACTCCGGCTTTTTCTCAAGTTTCAGGGGGTAATCGCCCAGATGCTCCATCTTAAAACCGTTCTTCTTGTACTCCTCATAGTTGAACGCCTCAAGCTCGTCGATAGCCAGCTTGTGGAACTCGTAAAAATTGTACCACCACTCGTAGCCCGAGCCAAGCTCTGCGTTAAGATATGCGTCGGCGATATCGCAGCCCATAGCGGGAGCAACGTAGAACGCTCCCATAGCAAGCACGTTTACACCGTTACCCGTGATAGCGCGGAGAGCGGCAGGAACGCTTTCAACAACGCCCGCGTGAACGTGGGGACACTTGCTTGCCGCGATATGGATTCCCATACCCGTTCCGCAGAACAAAAGCGCGCGCTCAAATTCGCCCTCGGAGATCTTGCTTCCTACGCGAAGTCCGACACGGTGAAACATATTTTCGGTGTCGTCGGGGTCGCTGTCAGCAACTACACCAAGGTCTGTGATCTTCCAGCCCTTTTCTTTAAGGTGCGCAACGACTGCTTCCTTGAGAGGATAACCTGCAAAGTCAGCACCAACAACGAGATATTTGTCCTTTACCGTTTTCATAATTTTTCTCCTTTCGAAAAATCATTTTCCTTGTGATCTCATTATATCACGCAGTGATATTGTTGTCAAGGAAAAGGACAAATTTTTTAATCAGATACCTGATCGATCATTGATGTCATATACAATCCATCTGTTATACTCCGCCTGTGTGATCAAGCAATCATCATAGAGCCGCCATATCTCTTGTCTGTACTCCGTTTCGGTAGATTTGTTTTTTTTCAGATATGAAATGTAAGCTCGTGCGGATATCCTTGCGTTGTCACACGCTGCATCTATGAGCACGCCGTAACCGTACAAAAGCCACGTGCAAATCCAAGAAATCAGTGAACCAAAAACTATTGTCAGCAAACCAATCCACCATAATTCGCCGCCAAATATATCTCCGTCCAAAAACAACGCATCGATCAAAAACAATGCGCCTGTTATAATTGACAGTATTGTATCGACTATAAACAATATGATGGCTAATTTTCTTATTTTCGTGGCTATATTTCTATACAAGGGATAGAGTCTTTTGAACATTATAATATCCTCCTCAAAAATAAATGAAATAAAAAAGGTGCGCCAACCGAAGCGAGCGCACCCGAAAAACGCAAACCCCGATTGTCGCCAAACAAATCGAAAATTATAAGGCATATTAATATACGGCAAATAATTTCCACAGATGGTTTGCGGTTTTACCACATTAATTCTGTGAAAATTATTACCCAAAAAAGGTATAGTATGCCTAAATAAAAATACCCCTTGATAAATATTCGATTTGTTTGGCAAATTCATTATAGCACAAACAAAAGAAAATATCAAGGGGTATTTTTTATTTTAAAGATATGTTTATTTACTCAGTGCCCCGTCGATAGCCTTCGCCGCAATTTTGCCCGCGCCCATGGCGGAAATTACGGTTGCAGCACCCGTTACCGCGTCACCGCCCGCGTAGATGGCGTGACGGGAGGTAAGTCCGTCCTCGTTTACGACAATACCGCCCCAACGGTTGACCTCCAGCCCCTCGGTGGTGGATTTTATCAAGGGATTTGGCGATGTACCGATAGACATGATAACAGTGTCCACCTCAATTTCAAACTCACTGTCGGGTATCTCCACGGGGCGGCGGCGACCTTTGGCATCAGGCTCGCCAAGCTCCATGCGCACGCATTTCATGCCCGCAACGAATCCGTTTTTGGGATCACGCATATCGTCGGGGTTGTGATATCCTATTATCTCGGTGGGATTGCAAAGCAGACGGAATTCGATTCCCTCCTCCTCTGCATGCTCCACCTCCTCGCGGCGAGCGGGAAGCTCCTCCATTGAGCGCCTGTAGACTATATAAACCTTCTCTGCGCCCAGACGGAGTGCAGTTCTTGCCGCGTCCATAGCCACGTTTCCGCCGCCGACCACCGCGACCTTGCCGCCCTTCATGATGGGGGTGTCGGAGTCTGACAGATAAGACTTCATCAGATTGCTTCGGGTCAGAAATTCATTTGCGGAATACACGCCGTTCAGCCCCTCGCCCGGGATACCCATAAAGTTGGGAAGTCCCGCGCCCGAGCCGATAAACACAGCCTCGCAGCCCATTTCAAACAGCTCGTCGACCGTTAAGGTCTTGCCGATAACCACGTTGGTTTCTATCTTAACACCCAACGCCTTTAACGTAGCCACCTCTTTTGCCACGATATTTTTAGGAAGTCGGAATTCCGGAATACCGTAAACAAGCACGCCTCCTGCGGTATGGAGTGCCTCAAAAACCGTTACCTCATAACCCTTTTTTGCGAGGTCACCCGCGCAGGTAAGTCCCGAAGGCCCCGAGCCGACGACAGCCACTCTGTGACCGTTACTAGCGGGGCGCGCGGGCTCATCAGTGCAAAAAGTATTATGCCAATCGGCGACAAAGCGTTCAAGTCTGCCGATTCCCACAGACTCACCCTTTATACCGCGCACGCACTTTGACTCGCACTGTGTTTCCTGCGGGCAAACCCGTCCGCAGACGGCGGGCAGGGACGACGACATGCTGATTATCTGATACGCGCCCTCAAAGTCGCCCTCTTTGATTTTTGATATGAATTCGGGAATATGAATTTTAACAGGACAGCCGTCCACACACGGCATATTTTTGCAGTTGAGGCATCGCATAGCCTCGTCGATAGCTTGCTCCTCGGTATATCCGAGTGCAACCTCGTCAAAATTGTGCGCTCTGACCTTCGCATCCTGCGTAGGCATTGTATTTCTTTTGAGTGACATATTTGCCTTTGCCATTTCAGCGCACCTCCCCTTTAAACAGATTGCAGGTAGACTCGTGAGCATGACGCTCGAACTCGCCGTACATTCTGCCCCTCGACATCGCCTCATCAAAGTCGATCTCATAGCCGTTGAAATCGGGACCGTCCACGCAGGCGAATTTGGTTATGCGCTCGCCGTTGCGGTTAAGAGTAAGCCGACAGCCGCCACACATTCCGGTGCCGTCGATCATGATAGGATTCATGGAAACGGTGACGGGCGTGCCAAAGGGTCGCGCTGTCGCTACCACGAATTTCATCATGATAAGCGGGCCTATGGTGATTATCATATCGAATTTTTCGCCCGCTTCAAGCATTTCTCTGAGAGGCGCAGTCACGTTTCCGCGCTCACCGTAAGAGCCGTCGTCAGTCATGACACGAAGGGTATTCGAGCAAGCCGCAAATTCGTCCTCAAGGATAAGCAAGTCCTTGTTGCGAAATCCGATAATGCTCGTGACGTCAGCGCCCATATCGTGGAGAGCCTCCGCAATAGGCAGAGCGATAGCACAGCCGACGCCTCCGCCAACGATACATACCTTTTTGAGTCCTTCAAGATGAGTCGCGACGCCAAGCGGACCGACGAAATCCTGCAAATATTCCCCCGCCGCCTTGTGCGACAGCTTTTCGGTGGTCGCACCGACGACCTGATAGATGATCTTGACAGCTCCGCGCGCCTTGTCAACGCCTGCAACGGTCAGCGGAATACGCTCTCCTTCCCCGTCAACGCGCAGGATAATAAACTGCCCGGGCTTTGCCTTGTTTGCTACAAGCGGAGCTTCTATCCAAAGCTGTACCACCGTAGGATTGAGTATCTTTTTATTAAGAATTTTATACATTTCTATTCTCCAATCGAAAAATTTGAGACGCAGACGGGAAAAACAGCCAAGCACCGTGCGGTGTTTTTATTATATAATGAAGCAAAAATGTGTGCTTGCGCGGACATTTTTGCGAAGTCATCAGTAATACAGGCGCACGGCAGTGTGCATAGCACGCAGTGCCAAGACTTGCGCAGCAAGGCTTGATGTATATATTATAACACATTTTTGTAGATGTTTCAATAGTAAATTTTATAGCTTTAACAAGCAAAAAAGCACTTGCTTTGGCGTACCTGCGATAGAGCAGGTACGCCTTTTATCTTGGCACTACCATTTTTCAACTTTAAGTTAACATAAAGTTTCCTAACAATACCTTTACTGAAAATGTCTTTGTGCTATAATATAAGCAGAAGCAGACGTCAGCTTACTTTTATCTCAACGGAGGTATGATTATGGAAATGACTATTGGTGCAAACATTAAACGTTTGCGTACAGCAAAAAATATTACTCAGGAGCAGCTTTCGGTTGCGATGAATGTTACCTGTGCAGCAGTAAGCAAATGGGAGCGAGGTGAGACTTACCCCGATATTACACTTCTTCAACCTTTGGCATATTTCTTTGGAGTAACGCTCGACGAGCTTATGGGTTATGATCAAGAAAAGATTCAAGCCGAAATTGATGAAGTTATAACCCTGTATAGAAAGCATCGGCACAGCAATAAAGGTCGAGAAATAATCGTGAAAGCTTACAAGGATTATCCTAATGACTATTGGATCATGCACTACTATATGTGGAACATCGCCGGCCATTTTGCTGACAACGATCCCGCCGTTTTGATTGCACATAAGAACGAATTTCTTGCTATATGCGGGAAAATACTTGATGGATGTACCGAGGAAAACCTTCGTCTCGGAGCGTGGAATATGCGAGCAAAAATTCTTCACGCGGAAGGCAAAACTGACGAGGCACTGGAAATTTACAAAACAAAATTTACCGATTGGTACACCACCAGCGGGCAAAAGACCGAGCAGTTGTTTTCCAAGAATACCGATGAATACTATTTTTGGCTCAACAAGAATATGTATGAATTGATAGCATTTGCAGGGCACAAGTTGGCACAAGTGATTTTTTATGACCGTTCGCTGTCAATCAAAGAAAAAGGAAAAAAAGCTATCTCTTACGGAAAGATGATGATACGGTGTTTTGATGAAGCAGAGGATATTTTCTTTGCTGGTCTTGCAGAAGCCTTTTTGGGGCAAACCAGAGGACTTTTAATGTATTGCGGCGGTGATGATGAGGACGTGGTTGCCATACTTGATATGAACCTTTATGTAGCTAAAAAGATAGCTGAAGCCGAGAAAGAAGACAATGTCGTCCATGAAGCCTATTTCCCTACAAGAGTATCGGTAGAGGAAAACGACTTCCTTGCCTGGATAGTAAACACTCTCATAAATCCAAAGGACGAGCGGCGCGCCGAGCTTCTCAAAAATCCCGAGTACAAAGCTGTTTTAGATAAATACAGAAAATAATATTTTTGCCCCGCTTCTCGCGGGGCATCGCTTTTGTGTCCACAAAAGCAGTGCTTGTCAAGAAAATTGACGGACATTCGGGACGCATAACTAAAGGCTCCCTTGTGTAAAGGGAGCTGTCACCGAAGGTGACTGAGGGATTGTTTTACAATGTAATTTTACTTTTTACAATCCCTCCGTCTCGCTCGCGCGAGCCACCTCCCTTTACACAAGGGAGGCTGTCTTACCACCCGACAGTACACCTAAAAGGTGTAACTCTCCTATCTTACAGTACGTATGCAAAAGGACAAAGAACGTGAAATTCTCTGTACTTTTGCCGTAGGGGCGAACTGCGTTCGCCCGCGGGCGTTCACAGAACGCCCCTACGAAGATGATTTTCTATCGGCAGGTAAAACCTGCTTTATGGAAGGCACCCCTTCGCAAGTGCTTTTTTCTGGTGGGGGATGGTGGATTCGTGACCACATCCTCGCTTTGCTCGGGGCAAGAACCACTTTTAGATCAATATTTTTTCGTGTGCCGCGGTTCTTGCGTCGAACTCCTCGTCCAACCTACTCTCACCAAGCAAAAAAGCACTGCTTTTGCAGTGCTTTTCGCTTGGTGGGGGATGGTGGATTCGTGACCACATCCTCGCTTTGCTCGGGGCAAGAACCACTTTTAGATCAATATTTTTTTCGTATGCCGCGGTTCTTGCGTCGGACTCCTCGTCCAACCTACTCTCACCAAGCAAAAAAGCACTGCTTTTGCAGTGCTTTTCGCTTGGTGGGGGATGGTGGATTCGGACCACCGAAGTCAGTGACAACAGATTTACAGTCTGCCCCCTTTGGCCGCTCGGGAAATCCCCCATATTGGAGCTGGTGATCGGAGTCGAACCAACAACCTGCTGATTACAAATCAGCTGCTCTGCCATTGAGCCACACCAGCAAAACGTTTATTCTTTTTGCCCGCTCATTCGCAGAACGGTAGTATTATACCACACTCTTTATCCTTTGTCAATACTTTTTTCGAAAAATTTGACTCTTTTTTTGAGGATTTTTTTATTATTGCTTTTTTCCCTTGACAAAATTTGCTTGCAGTGATATAATCCTTTTTGAAGGATAATTTCTTTTATTATATCCAATTATAGGAGGCTTTTATGGTTCTTACTCTGATAATCGTCGGCTACATACTTATCTCTGCCGGCTTGTACGCCCTCTCTGCCCGCAAGCATACCTGGATGGGCAGCGCTATGCGTACCGTTCTCATCATTGTTTCGGTTATAATCTCTTGCCTTATTTCAACGGCTATTTCCGCCGCCCTCGGAGATTCGTTCTCCTCCTTTATCGTAGAGCCGTTGCTGTCATCCTTGGGCGATCTCACGTCCAGCGTTCCGCTTCTCGCGAACACCGTGATTGCCATCGCTTCAATGATCCTCGCTCCCTTCATTTTTATCGTTATATTCTCTGTTCTCCGCCTTGTACTCAGTCTACTCGGCAAGATTCCAGAGAAGCTGCTCATTGAGAAGCTTGTCCCCCAAAAGGTCAACGTCAAATGGGTCAGCCCTATAGTTGGTGCTGTGAACGGAGCTTTGGTTGCTGTCATCACCATCGTTCCTATCTGCGGATATCTTCTCCTTGCTTCCAACGTAGTTAATGCTACTGCGGCTATGGTGGATACTGACACTACCCAGACAGCTGAGCTTGCCGCCGAAGAAACAGGCGAGGAGGGTGCAGATCTGCTTGATACGATTGCATCCTTGGGCGAAAATCCCGCCGTCAAGGCTGTTGGCTTTATTGCTTCCCCCGTTTTTGACGCGCTGACCACCGCTGACGTTCCCACAGGACACGGCGACGGCTCCACCGTTAAATTCGTTCTCAGCAAGGATATTGCAAACGTATTTGATATTTTTGACCACGTTACCGTGTTCATGGATGACATGACGAGCGGCGAGGTTTCGGAGCATACTCAGCAGAATATGCACGACCTCAGCCACGCATTTGCAAGCTCCGAGTGGACTCTTTGCTTTGCAAGTGACACCTTCTCCTCCATGGCTGACGCTTGGCTTGAGGGTGACGATTTTATGGGCATGTCACAGCCCGAGCTGCCCGCTGTATTTGAGCATACCTTCAGCCAATCCCTTGAGATTATTGGCAACGTTACTCCCGCTACCGTCGAGGATGACCTTAATACCATTTTTGACGTATTCTACTACTTCCTCAAGGGTGACCTGATGAACGGTGAATCAAACGCCGACGGACTTATGACCTCCCTTAGCGAAAGCGATATACTGTCAAGCATAATCGATACTCTTGAAGCTAACGAGCGCTTTGCTCCTCTTGCAGACGAGATCATCGACATGGGTCTGCGCGTCGTTGCCACCAGTATTGGTAAGGTAGAGCTTGGAAGCGACGAGCAGTACGACGCTCTCGTTGGTGAGATCTCCAACTCCCTGACCAACACTCTCAGCATGAGCGAGGACGAGCGCGACGAGTACATCAAGGAATCCATCAAGACCGCATTTACCGATTACGGTACGGAGATTCCCGAGGACGTTGCACTGACCTGTGCTGACAAGATGATAGCAGAGCTTGGCGGTGACGGTGAGATCACCGACGAAGAGGTCCACGCTTACCTTGACAGCTACGTTGTAGTTGAGGAATAATATCTAAAACAAAATAAAATGCGCGAGCAGCAGGCTGATTCTTATAAGGATGTTTGCCTGCTGCTCGCGCATTTTATTTTAACACGGAGAATTGAGATACCAATCTCCGTTTTCGTATACGAATGAAAGCGTCAGCGTAAATCTTTCGTCCGCATCACTCTCGTCGTATGCCTCGACCTCCACTCTGACAGTCGTTTCGGTGCTGTCGGGCAGAATTGTCATTGTCGCGTAATCATAAACCTTCGCGCCGCTCGTCAGCGGTGTGACGGTAGAATTCTGATAAAGACTTTTTTCATCCTCCGAATATTTGGGAAGCAGTACCGTTCCAAGCTCCTCCGCGGTGTAGCCCGTGAAAAGTGACTCGTACAGCGACTCAAGATATTCGTCACAATACACCTGCTCCGCCGCCGCCTTTATTTCATCAATATTTAAAAACATTGCGTACGGCTTTACGTATTCGTTACCGTCATCTGCCGCGCCATAGTACATATTCTGCTTTTGCGCCTCCGCGCCGTCCCGTGAATAAACGGGCAAGCCCTCGCCGAAAAACACGGTATTTACGTCAGTGGCGTTTTCGATAAGGTAGACGAATCTGTCGTAGACCGCTGACAGCTCGGGCGGCTGTGGGCTTGCACAGCCCATGGACAGAAGCAGACACGCCCCCACAACCAACGTCAAAAAGCCTTTGATAAATATGAGCTTTTTCACTTTAATTTTCTCCGTTTACATCAGCCTCAGTCACAAGCAGTCCCTCTGCTTCGGGAGCTTCAGCCGCTTCGACGGGAGCATCACCTTCGCCAACAACCGCCTCTATGATTTCTTCCTCGTCCTTGTCCTCTGCCTTTGCAACCTTGGTAAAGTTAACGATATTCTGTCCCTCACCAAGACGCATTACGATAACGCCTGCGGCACTTCTGGAAAGCAAGGATACGCCTGCTGCGGGAGTACGGATGATAGTACCCAGATTTGTTATCATCATCAGGTCGTCATCCTCGGCAACTGCGGCGATACCCGCAAGTGCGCCTGTCTTTTCGGTAATATTCTGGCAGATAACACCCATACCGCCACGACTCTTCATGATTCGGAAATTATCAAAGGGTGAACGCTTACCGTAACCGTTTTCGGTAATGGTGACAAGAGTTTTCGTGTCATCAACGATAACAGCGCCAACTACGTAGTCATCATCTCTGAGCGAAATTCCGCGCACACCGCGAGCAGTTCTTCCCATAGGTCTCACGTTCTGCTCGGAGAATCTTACGGCGCTACCGTTATGCGTTGCCAGCATGATGTCCGACTCACCCTGAGTGTGCATTACATAAAGCAGCTCGTCGCCCTCGTCAAGATTGATGGCGATCTTTCCGCCCTTGCGCTGATACTCATACTCGGACAGCAGCGTGCGCTTGATAACGCCGCGCTTGGTTATCATGGTAAGGTACTCGCCCTCGGGGAATCCGCCAACGCTTATAAGCGCGGTAACACGCTCGCCGTCGGTAAGCTGAATAAGATTTACTACGTTAGTTCCCTTGGACGTTCTGGACGCCTCGGGGATCTGGAACGCGCGCATAGCCTGAACGCGACCGGTATTGGTAAACAGCATTACGGTGGAGTGAGAATGTACCTCCATTACCTTTTCAATGAAGTCCTCCTCCTTGGTAGACATACCGATAATGCCCTTTCCGCCGCGATGCTGTGCGGAATATACGTCAGAGGGCTGACGCTTGATGTAGCCCGCGTTGGTAAGAGTCAGCACGCAGTTATGCTTATCAACGAGGTCCTCGTCAAATATCTCGTCGGCAACAGCCTCGATATTTGTGCGGCGCTCGTCGGCGTACTTATCCTTTATTTCAAGTATTTCTTCCTTGATGATCTCTTTGATGCGGTTGATATCTCCGAGTATCGCGCGATATTCCTTGATAGCCGCGAACAGTGAATCCAGCTTGTCCTGTATCTTTTGTCTTTCAAGTCCGGAAAGACGTCCCAGCGTCATGGAAACTATCGCCTGCGCCTGCTCCTCCGAAAGTCCCGGCTTATCCGAGCCCGCAAACTCCGCAAGGTCGATCTCGCCCACCTTGATAGGACCGTCAAAGCGCTTCATAAGGTTTATTTTTGCGGTGGGGGTATCGGGAGATGAGCGAATGATGCTGATGACCTCGTCGATATTGTCGATAGCTACCTTATATCCCTCATAGATATGGGCGTCGTGCAGTGCAGATTCAAGATAGAACTTGGTTCTGCGGGTGATAACGTCCTCCTGATGGGCGATATAGTGGTCAAGCACCTGCGCAAGATTGAGAATTTTCGGCTCATTATTGACAAGCGCCAGCATATTGACGGCACAGGTATCCTGAAGCTGTGAGTAGCGGTAGAGCTGATTGAGCAGAACATGACCGTTAGCGTCCCGCCTGAACTCGATAACGATACGGATACCGTCCTTGTCCGACTCGTCGCGTAGCTCGGTAATACCCTCGATCTTCTTGTCCTTAACAAGTCCCGCAATAGCCTCACAAAGCAGACTCTTATTGACACCAAAGGGGATCTCCGTAACTATGATACGGTGCTTTTCCTCCTCAACCTCTGCCTTTGCGCGCACGCTGATGCGTCCCTTACCCGTCATATAAGCGTCCTTTATTCCGTTTACGCCGTAAATGGTCGCATACGTCGGGAAATCGGGACCCTTAACGAACTGCATAAGCTCGGGAATGGTACACTCCGGGTTTTCCATGCGGTAAACGGTAGCGTCAATGACCTCACCAAGGTTATGGGGAGGAATATTGGTCGCCATACCTACAGCGATACCCATAGAGCCGTTTACAAGTAGGTTCGGGAAGCGGGATGGCAGAACAGAGGGCTCTTTAAGACGGTTATCGAAGTTTGGAACCATCTTAACGACGTTCTTGTCGATATCCCTCATCATCTCGTCCGCGATCTTGTCCATCTTTGCCTCGGTATAACGGTAAGCTGCAGGCGGGTCGCCGTCCACCGAACCGAAGTTACCCTTTCCTCGGATAAGAGTATATCTCATAGAGAAGGGCTGGGCAAGTCTTACCATAGTTCCGTAAACGGACGCATCGCCGTGAGGATGGTATCTACCAAGCACGTTACCTACCGTGGTCGCAGATTTGCGGAATTCCTTATCGTAGGTCAGGTGGTCCTCGTACATAGCGTACATGATGCGTCGCTGACCCGGCTTCATACCGTCACGCACGTCGGGAAGTGCGCGCGACATGATTACGGACATGGAGTACTCAATAAAGGACTTCTTTACCTCCTTCTCCATATCGACATCAACTATTTTCTGATTTTCAAAAAGCAAGCTTTCCTGTTCCTTCAGCTTTTCTCTTTCTTTTCTGTCCACTTTGCTTTTACCCGTTCCTTTCAAAAATTGCTTTGGAATTGTTTATTGTTTATTTGAAGCTTTCGCGTATAGCCTTACTAAAAGATATATTGGAATTGAGAATACGACCGTCAGCACAATACCCGCTACCAATGATAGCAACGCGTTTTCATAAAATCCGCCCGCGACTATTGCCGTAAGCAGAGTATCAGCACCAAACGATACGAGCGCTGCTACCGCTAAAAATACGAGATACGACGCGAGATTCTTACCGAGTATTCTGTCCGTCAGCAGTCCCGTAAGATATCCGAGGGCAAAATACAAAAGGGGGAAAATAAATATTCCGTCACCCTCGGCACACTCGCAGAGGAAGCCCGAAAAAAGTCCCGCGACTCCTCCCTCGCTCTCCCCCATCAGAAATCCAACCGCCACCGACATTCCAAGGCACAGCATAGGCGAGGAATATCCAAGCAATGGTAGCCTTATTGACGAGAGCCGGGTGCTTTCCATTGCGCACAGAGCGCACGCAAATATAACACCGAAAATTATGGCTTTTATTCTTGCCGCGTACACATCGGCGTTGCGTGAGAACGCAGATCTACCGCCTGCCATCACTCCGCCTCCGTTTCACTCTCGTGCTGTCTTGTTTCAAAGCCGGTTATGACCATAACGTGACTGTCAGAGGAAAAATCCATATCCACGAATGGCTGACACACTGCCTCCACCGTGCGGTTGAGGGCGTTTTTTTCAACTGACACCACCCGCCCTATGGGCACGGAATAAGGATACAGCCTGCCGTCGCCGCGGGTGACGATTATCTCGCCCTCTTTAAGCTCAGCGTCGCCGCTGATCTCCGTGAGTCGAAAATATCCTTCATCCACAAGGGAATAATCCCCTACTGCCATACCACTTTCGCCGCTTGTGACACAAAGAGCGCTTACGACGCAGGAGCTTGACATCAGCGTTTTCACTCTGCACCACTCACTGCTGACCTCGCAAACGTAGCCGACCAGCCCTGTCTGCGTTACGACGGGCATATTTACCTCAACTCCGCTTGACGAGCCGCAGGACAGCGTTACATACACAGCGTTATCGCTCTGCACCTTCTCGGTCGATATGACCGTAGCCTGACACAGCTCGAAATCCGTGAACAGCTCCTTCATTGAGAGGTAACCGTAAAGCCGCATATTTTCCTCGGCGATTATCTCCGCCTCGATAAGCTGACTTTTCATCTCCTCGTTTTCGGCGCGCAGGCTTTCATTTTCCTCTATCAGCTCGTCAATTGACGTAAAATACCTCACCGCGCCGTCAAACGATTCCCCAACCGTGGTAAAAAGCCACTGAAAAGGATACAAAAGCGTTGCTCCGACTTCGCGCAACAAATTAGCTCTTCCCATAGCGGCAAAGGTGGCAGAAAACAGTGCGACCGCCACCGCGAGACTTATACAAGCTATCAGAAATTTGTTAACTTTACGCATGATCCTCACTCAAAGATCCTTTGCCGAAAATTTTTCCACAGGGGCAGACCGCTCACATATGTGGGAAAACGAGCGTCGCTTTTGACTGTCAAAATGTCGTTGTGAATGTCGTGGTAAAAATACCCGACTTTTTTATCTGTTTTTTCCCTTTTTTCGATTTTTCGCGACTTTTTATGGCTTTTTTCCATTTACAAACGAATTGTAAATTTTGTTTTCCACAGCCTCCGAAAATTTGATTTTACAATTTTAACAGGTTAAACACCCTTGAAATCAAAGGAAAATTTTTGGATAAGCCCGAAAAGTTCAAAATAAGGTCAAAAATAACCGCTTGATTATTTACTTTTCCACACACTTTTCCACAACCTGTGGAAAACTTTTTGTTCGGAATTTTCATATGTGCAAATTGCAGCATTAAAATGTCAGCACAAATGTCGTCGGTTCACATTTTTAAAGGTCGGTTAACATTCTTTTCAAAAAGTACCTCTCCTTGGGTGCGACATCACCGCGACATTTTACGACACGAAATTTGCAAATTTCTGCAAAAATCTGCATTATTTTTACAAATTCAACCGAAAAACGCACGTTTTCCACAGGTTGTGGAAAACTGCTGTGGAAAATCCTTAAATATCCAGATTCTCCGCGAATTTGGCATTTTCCTCAATAAACACACGGCGAGGCTCTACCTTATCGCCCATCAAGAGGGAGAACATAGCATCACACGCCATAGCGTCCTCGATAGTGACCTTCAGCAAAATTCGCGTTTCGGGATTCATTGTAGTTTCCCAAAGCTGCTCGGCATCCATCTCACCAAGACCCTTATATCTGTCCGCCTCGACGTTCACACCGCCAAGCTCGGCGATAAGCTTATCTCTCTCCGCATCCGAGAATGCGTAAAGCTCGCCCTTAGACTTTGCGCCCTTCTTATACACGCGGTAAAGAGGGGGCTGAGCAAGATAGACGTGACCGTCCTCAATAAGCTTTCTCATATGACGGAACAGGAAGGTGAGGATAAGGATACGGATGTGCGATCCGTCAACGTCCGCGTCCGCCATAATGATTATCTTGCCGTAACGCAGCTTTGCGGGGTCGAACTCCTCGCCTATTCCACAGCCGAGAGCCTGAATTATAGGTATCAGGAAAGGTTGGAATA